>JAFCZZ010000015.1 GCA_019314085.1 Deltaproteobacteria bacterium
TGAAATAAGCAAAGAGCTTGAAATGAATTGCAGGAATAATTCCCTTGAAGATGCTGCGCCTCTCGTCGCGGCCATTGAATCGGAATTTTCCAAGGTCAAAACCGCGTTGCAAAAGGAGGTAACCTCTCTATGATCTACAAAGATCATCTCAAAAGAAATCCGTTGGCGCTGGTTGTCGACGACGATGATTCTCTGCGCATGTCGATGGGCGCGGCACTCAGAAAGGTCGGCTTTGATGTGATCGAAGCGGAGGATGGCCGCCGCGGAATCTCCCTTTACCGATCCGAGAGTCCCGATCTTGTCCTGCTGGACGTTGTCATGCCGGAGATGGACGGTTTTGAAACATGCTCCGCCATCCGGGATCTCCCCGAGGGGCTGTATACGCAGGTTCTCATGGTGACCGGGTTGGATGATACCGATTCGCTCAAGAGGGCCTTTGAGGTCGGCGCGGATGGTTTCATATCCAAGCCTCTTAACCTGGTGATGCTGGGTCACCAGGGAAGGTACATGCTGCGGGCCGGTCAGGCCTTCAGGGAACTGTACAGGAGCAGAAATCGCCTGGCCAAGACTCAGAAGCTTGCCAAACTCGGCAACTGGCAGGTTGATCTCACCACCAATGAGTTTAACTGTTCCCATGAAGCAGGTTGTCTGCTTGGATTAAACGGGAACGGTAGGCGGGTGACATATGATGCCTTCCTGGAGCAGGTTGTTGATCAGGAACGCGATGCGGTCAGGATAAAAATTGACAGGGCGGTGAAGGCAAAGGAATCGATCAACCTGGATTACCGTGTCGTCCTGCCCGATGGCACCCAGAAGAACATACTGAACCGGGGAGAGGCACTCTTCAATGAGAAAGGGCTGCCGGAAATACTGCTGGGAGTTATTCAGGACGTGACCCGGTTGAAACAGGCGGAGGAGGAAATTCGCCTGCTCGCCTTTTATGATGGTCTGACCGGTCTGGCGAATCGAATGCTTTTTCTGGACCGGCTTGACCAGACAATTGCCATGGCGACGCGCAACAATCAGATATTCGCCCTGCTGTATCTTGACCTTGATCATTTCAAGCGGGTCAATGACACGCTCGGTCACCATATCGGCGACCTGCTCTTGAAAAGCGTGGCGGAAACGCTCAAACGAAATATTCGCCGCAGCGATACCGCGACACGCCTCGGAACGGACAATGATGATTCAATAATCGCGAGACTCGGGGGGGATGAGTTTACCGTGTTGCTTCCCGATATCAAGGATATGGAAAGCGCGGCAGTGGTTGCCAGGCGTCTCATTCAAGCGATACCGGACACCTACGATTGTGAGGGGCACGATGTGTCGGTGACCACCAGCATCGGTATCAGTGTTTTTCCCCAAGACGGGGAAAGTGCCGGCGTATTGTTGAAAAACGCGGATTCCGCGATGTATCAGGCAAAGGATTCCGGGAGGAATAATTATCAGTTCTATGAGGAATCCCTCAACCTCGCCGTTATTGAGCGGTTTTCAATGGAGCAGAATATCAGGGAGGCGCTGGATAAAGGGGAGTTTGTTCTCTACTATCAACCACAGGTCCACCTTGCAACGAGGAAGATCGTCGGCGCCGAGGCGTTGATCCGATGGCCTCATCCGAAGAAGGGGATGATTCTCCCCGATGATTTTATCCAGATTGCGGAGGAATCGGACCTGATTATCAACATCAACAAGTGGGTCCTGCAAACGGCATGCAGACAGAGGAGTGAGTGGGAGAAAGCCGGTCTGTTCCCGACAAAGGTTGCTGTTAACCTGTCTGGATATAAGTTCGCGAAGCAGAGTATTATAGAAAACATCGAGAATGCCCTCCGGATCGGCAATATCGACGCGCACGGTCTCGAGGTGGAGATTACCGAGAACGTTCTGATGCAGGATACGGATGACACGATTTCGACGCTAAAAAGGATGAAAGCCCTGGGTGTTACCATGAGCATGGACGATTTTGGAACGGGGTACTCCTCCCTGCGCTACCTGACCGCGTTCCCCTTCGATGCCATAAAGATCGATCGTTCATTTGTCATGGGATGCGCAAGTCTACCGGATAATCTTGTTATCATACGAACCATTATCGCTATGGGCCACAGCCTTGAGAAGAGGATCGTAGCGGAGGGGGTTGAAACGGAGGAACAGTTTGACCTGCTAAAGGCGTATGGATGTGATGAAGGACAGGGTTATTATTTCAGTCCCCCGGTTCCCCCTGATGAATTTGCCGAACTTCTGGCGAGAGGGACCCTCTAGGCCACTGGCCTCCGGATTCGCCCCCATCTAGAGGTGATGTTTCGCCCTTCTTTCTTCTTGACATAGTTGCGCCGTATTTCTATGGTTGTTCACGCGGGGGAGCTTGCCCTGTCATACATTCCCGACCACAGGCCCAGCCAGGGCGTTTTGATCAGACCACAGGAGGAGAGATGCGATCTGTCCGCGAAGTAATGGAATCCAGGAGTATTGCCGTCTTCGGCGCCTCCCAGGACCCACTTAAGCCGGGTGCCCTGCTCATCGAGGTGTTGCGCCAGACGGGCTTCATCGGCCGGGTTGCCGGAATAAACCCCCGCGGTGGCGAGTTCCGGGGGGTCACGCTGTATCCTTCCCTTGACGAGGTTCCCTTTGATGTGGATTTGGCCACCATGATCATCCCGCCCGTGGCGGTCCCGGAGGCCCTGAGGGATTGTGCCCGCAAGGGGGTGAAGGGTGTGGTGATCTCCTCCGAGGGGTTTGCCGAGTCCGGGGAAGAGGGGAAGGCGATACAGGAGGAGATCCGGACGATCCTGCGCTCCGCCGATATCCGCGGCTTCGGACCGAACACCCTGGGGCTGGTGAATACGGAGACGGGCCTCCTGACCTCATACCTTGCGAACAGCAGCACGATGATCCCCGGTTCCGTGGGATTTGCCGCCCAGTCGGGGATCTTTGTGGGGGCACTGCTGATGTACATGAGTTCCTTCCCCGTGTACCGGATTTCAAAGGGCCTGGGTCTGGGGAACAAGGTGGACGTCGACGAGAGTGATGCCCTCGAATATCTGGCCGGGGATGAGCAGACACGGATCATCGGCCTGTATCTGGAGGATATTCACGATGGCCGGCGATTCTTGAAAGAGGCTCGGAGGGCTGTCAGTAAAAAACCGGTCATTGTCCTCAAGGGCGGCCGCAGCGAGGCGGGAAGCGCCGCCACGGCCTCCCATACGGCAAGCCTCGCCGTCAATAACGCCATCCTGGACGGCGCTCTTCATCAGGCGGGGGTCCTGCGGGTGAGGACGATTGACGAACTTCTGGCAACGATCATGGGATTCCAGTGGGCACCCCTTCCGCGGGGAAACCGGATTGCCCTGGTTACCTTCAGCGGGGCTCAGGCGATCATGTCTGTCGATCAGGCGGCCGATGAGGGACTCATCCTCGCCCGGTTCAGCTCGGAGACCCTGGACAGCCTCTCCGCGGTTATCTCGACCGATTCCAAACGGAAGAACCCCATTGATACCTATCCGGACATGAATGTGCACGGTTTTGAGAAGACATCGACCGAGGTTGTCAGGGCCCTTCTGGACGACGACGGCGTGGATGGGATCTTTTTTATCTCCTTTGCCGCATACGGCACCAGCATGATGGAACCCCTTGTGGATCTTGTCAGAAGGCGGGCGGACAAACCCTTCTTCGTGTCTCTTCTGGGGGGTGCCGACGATATCGCCCTGTCACGCGCCTATCTGATGGAGCGGGAGATCCCCATCTTCGATTACCCGGAGACAGGGGTGCGGGTTTTTTCACGGATGTGGGAGTACGCCCGCAGGCTCAGGAAATCGGTCTGAGGGATCCGAATCACTTACTTTTCGATGTCTTTCAGCAGGTCTTTCACCCCCGCCTTGACAAGGGTGGGATCTAAAAACAGCTTGATCTTTTTCGCGCCCCTGGCCTCGACAAAGGTCTTGTCGAAGGTGAGTTCGGTCTTTTTCAGGACCTTTAAATCATCATCCAGGCGTATGAAGTGGTAGTTCAGTCCCACCCCGAAGGCGAGAATTGATCCGATAGCGAGTATAATCAGTATCTTGTTCACAATAAACCTCCGTTGGCCTGTGCGCAGATCTTTCCTTCGAAAAATACGGAACCACCCCCTGTATCAGAACGAGTGTTCTTTCCCTGGGAATGTCCCGCCCTTGACCTCGTCGATGTACTGCCCGACGGCGGCCTGGATGTCTTTGCTCAGTTCGGCGTATTTCTTGACAAATTTTGGTGTGAACTTCTCGAATGCCCCGAGTATGTCGTTGACGACAAGCACCTGGCCGTCGCACTCGACGCCGGCCCCGATCCCGATCGTGGGGATTGTCAGGGCCCTGCTGATCTCGCCGGCAAGGGATGCCGGGACGCATTCCAGGACGAGGGAAAAGGCCCCCGCCTCCTCCAAGGCCTTTGCATCTTCCATCAGCTTCCGGGCAGTTTTGTCATCCTTCCCCTGCACCTTGTAGCCGCCGAGCTGGTGGACCGATTGGGGTGTGAGACCGAGATGACCCATGAGAGGAATACCCGCTGAGGTGATCTTTCTGACTGCCTCGGTTACCTCCTGCCCCCCCTCCAGCTTGACGCCGTGAGCACCGGCCTCTTTCATGAAACGGCCCGCGTTACGCACCGCCTCTTCGGCTGATACCTGGTATGACATAAAGGGCATGTCCGCGATGACCATCGCGCGCTTTGCCGCACGGGAGACCGGTTTTGTGTGGTGGAGCATGTCCTCCATGGTGACCGGAAGCGTGCTGTCGTAGCCCAGGATGACCATGCCGAGGGAATCCCCTATCAGTATCATATCCACACCGGCCTCATCCATAATCGCGGCAGTGGAATAGTCGTAGGCGGTCAGCATGGAGATCTTTTCTCCCTCCCGCTTCATCTTCAGTATGGCGGAGGTTGTAATCTTGTTTATCCTGCCCTGTTTACTCATCTGAAGC
Source organism: Deltaproteobacteria bacterium (assembly GCA_019314085.1). Next base: position 4,947 of record JAFCZZ010000015.1, read on the forward strand.
TCCTTTCAACAGTAATTGTATCTCCTCAGCCCTGTCTTTGGACAGGGTAGTATTCTTCACGCCTATCTCTACGGCAAAAAGCCCCATCTCGCAGTACACATTCAGAAGCTCTGGCATTGTCTCTCTGAGGGCCTTCAGATGCTTGCGGATGGTCCCGATGTCGCCGCGTGCTATGGGGCCGGTAAGAGATTGCTCGGTTCCCCGGCCTTCGATGTTTCCAAGGGTCCCCCTGACGAGGGGCCAGAATGATCGGATTGCCTCGTCCCCCTCCATCCCCAGGTGCCGGTAGATCCCTTCCACCATATTCATCAGGGTCACGAGGTAGTTCGATGCCATGCAGGCCGCTGCGTGGTAGAGCGGTTTGTCCGCATCGGACACAAAGAAGGATACACCCCCCAGGTCGCGGACGATGCGCACCGCCCATTCTTTGATCTCGCCTTCGGCGGTGATGCTGAAGGTGCTCCCCGGGATGCTCTCTATGACCCCCTCGATATCTACAAAGGACTGGAGCGGGTGAATGGTTGCCACCTGTGCCCCGGAGGTGCGCGCGGCCTCCAGGAGGCCGAGTCCTCCGGCCCCGCTCATGTGAACGACCCTCTTGCCGGGACCGAAGCCGCCTCCGCGGGCAATCTCGCCGCATACGGGTTCAATGAGGTCGTCCGGTGTGGTGATGAAGATAGAGCTGGCAGGCAGGGCGGCCTGGAGGGGATTGTTCGAGACAATTCCGCCGGTGTATCCGATTCCCCTCTCAAGGGCGTCTGCGGACAGATCTGCGACTGAGGTTATCTCATAGTTGGCACTCCGGAGGAGATGACCTACGGCGGTGCCTACCTTGCCGAGTCCTATTATGGCGATCGAGTCTTTGCTCATTTCACAAAAAAGGGGCCTTTCCGGCTGATGTCGGAAGGGCCCCATAAGGTACACTATCGCTGCACGTTTTGACTTCGACCATTCCGTCCCAGTCCGGTGCTTCCGGATCCAAGCGGTTTTGCACACCACCTATCACACGTGGAAACGGCTTGTCAACAGCTTATTTGCCTAAATTTCCGCCTTTTTATCCCTTGTAATTCCCAGGAGAGTTATTATACTAAAATAACCGGGCCGCGATTCGTGTCGCTGCGCAAGAGTTTGAAAAGACGGAAAGATCCGCTGACCCCATATCCTTCAGGAGAAAAATGAGAAAAATTGGGCTGATGGTTTTTGATTTTGATGGAACGCTTGTGTACTCCGGGGAAGATCTCGCGAACTCAGTGAATTACACGCTCCGCAAGCTGGGCATACCGGTTCTCGATACGGGGAAGATCATAGGATTCGTCGGAGATGGGGTGGTAAAACTGATCGAACGGTCCATGGGGGATGAGCATCGTAGCAGATTCGACGAGGCGATGGGGCTGTTCAGGGCCTATTACGCCGAGCACCTTCTCGATACGACAATCCTCTATCCGGGGGTGGCCGACACGCTGGAGTATTTCAGGGACACAAAGAAGCTGATTATTACGAATAAACTCTATGAGTACACTCTGAAAATTTCGGAGGCGCTGGGAATAGCGGAATACTTTGAAGAGATTATCGGCGTCGACAGCCTCTCCACCAGGAAGCCCGATCGAGAGCTGTTGATCCCCTTCCTGGAGCGGTATGGCGTTGAAAGGACCGATACCGTGGTTATCGGTGACGGGATCAACGATATACTGTTGGCCAAGAATGCCGGAACATTGAGCTGCGCGCTGCTGAACGGCCTGGGAGGCAGAGAGAGGCTTTTGTCTCTGAGACCGGATTACTGTTGCGAGGATATAGCACAGCTGAGAGAACTGTTCACATAACGGACTGCAGTGTGGAGGAGAGACTGCCCCATGCGTAAGGTGAAAAGCACGATCGAGAGACACGCCATGCTTACCCCGGGTGACCGGGTGGGCGTTGCCGTGTCCGGCGGGGCGGATTCCGTCGCCCTCCTGCACGTGCTTGCAAATCTCGGGGCGGAGTATACCCTTGAACTGGTTGCGCTACACCTGAATCACGGTATCAGGGGGGATGAGTCCGATCGGGATGAGGCCTTTGTCCGAGAGCTGGCCGGATCGATGGGCATCCCCTTGGAGGTAGAAAATATTTCCATCCCGAAGCTGCGCCGCGAGAGGGGAGGGTCCCTCGAAGATCTCTGTCGGGAGGAGCGGTACGCGTTCTTTGAGAGGATGATGTGCAGGCACAGGCTGGATAAGATCGCCCTGGGACATACCTTGGGCGATCAGGCGGAGACGGTCATCATGCGGTTTCTCAGGGGAAGCGGACTCGAGGGTCTGAAGGGGTTTCTCCCGGTGCGCGACGGGATCTATATCCGCCCCCTCATGGAGGTAACGCGTGACGAGATAACCTCCTTTCTGGGGGAAGAAGGGATACCGTTTGTGACGGACAGCTCCAACAAAGATCAAACCTATCTGAGAAACCGAATACGGGGCAGACTGGTGCCGGAGCTGAAGGCCTCCTACAACGTGAGGCTGGAAGAAAACATTGGGCGTACGGCCGAGATACTCAGGCTTGAAGACGATTTTATTCGTGAGTCGGTCGCGGGAATTATCGCCGAGTGGGAGATCGATACAAACAGGACGCAACTGCCGGTTCCAAGATTGAAACAACTCCACCCGGCCCTCCTGTGGAGGCTTATCAAGACCATCCTCGAGACCCATTCGCCCGTGAAGAACGGGATCGGATATCTCCACGTCAAGGCGGTGGCGGACCTGATCGACGGTCAAAGCCCGAGCGCCTGTGCAAATCTCCCCTTTAATCTCACGGCCCGGCGGGAGTACGATGACCTGATTATTGCACCGGACGACCGATCCCCAGGTGAATCTGACTTTTCATACAAGGTAGAGATCCCGGGGAGTGTGGATATTACGGAGTCGGGGAAAAGAATGGTTTTTGATCTGGTTGATGCGACGGAAGTGGGCCCTTGTTCGGATAATCCCGTCTTTATTGATTACAGCGCCATCTCCTTTCCCCTTGTCGTGAGGAATATTAGACCTGGGGACCGTATACGGCCCCTGGGGATGGAGGGAACGAAAAAGGTGGCGGCGCTCCTGATGGATGAAAAGGTGCCGAAGGGGCGAAGACGGTCGATTCTCCTCCTGGCCGACCGCGCATCGGTGCTGTGGGTTCCGGGCGTGCGGCTCAGCGACAGGGTGAAAATGACAGATATGACGGAAAAGGTGGTAAAAGCTGAAATTATTTGATAGGAAAAAGACCTCAAATTTTTTAACAGGGAGTTAACCGTGAATCAATCGCAAAAAAATATTGCCCTCTGGATTGTAATCAGTCTGGTGTTTGTTTTTTTCTTTCAGATGTTCAATCAGCCCCAGGAGCAGAAGGAAGAGATCGTGTACAGTGACTTTATCGGGTACCTCGATAAGGGACAGGTGACCGATGTCACTATCCAGGGCGAGAATATAGAAGGCAGACTTGCCGACGGGAAGATGTTCAAGCTTTTCGCTCCTCGGGACCAGAATCTGGTCGATGTCTTGAAGAAAAAGGGTGTGAGGATCACAGCCAAACCCGCCGAGGGGTCTTCCTGGTATATGACCATCCTTATATCGTGGCTCCCCATCGTACTCCTTGTCGGTGTCTGGATCTTTTTCATGAAGCAGATGCAGGGCGGTGGCGGCAAGGCGATGTCCTTCGGGAAGAGCAGGGCCAGGCTGGTGACCGACAAGTCCCAGAAGACCACCTTTGCCGATGTGGCGGGTATCGATGAGGCCAAGGAAGAGCTGGAGGAGGTGGTCGAATTTCTGAGAGACCCCGGGAGGTTCACGAAACTGGGGGGAAGGATCCCCAAGGGGGTGCTCCTCGTGGGGCAGCCCGGCACAGGTAAGACGCTCCTCGCGCGGGCGATTGCCGGTGAGGCGGGGGTTCCCTTCCTGAGTATCAGCGGGTCCGATTTTGTGGAGATGTTTGTGGGTGTCGGCGCGTCCCGCGTAAGGGACCTCTTTAATCAGGGAAAGAAGAATGCCCCCTGTATCATCTTTATCGACGAGCTCGACGCGGTTGGGAGACAGCGGGGAGCCGGTCTCGGGGGCGGTCATGACGAGAGGGAACAGACCCTGAATCAGATGCTTGTAGAGATGGATGGATTCGAATCAAATGAGGGTGTTATCATCATGTCGGCGACCAACCGTCCGGATGTCCTCGATCCCGCGCTCCTGAGGCCAGGACGGTTTGACCGGCAGGTGGTAGTTCCACTCCCGGATGTCAAGGGGAGGGAGAAGATATTCGAGGTGCACGTCAAAAAGGTTTCGCTCGATCCCGGCATAGCCCTTTCGGTTATCGCCCGTGGGACCCCCGGTTTTTCCGGCGCCGATATAGAAAACCTGGTCAATGAAGCGGCCCTGTATGCGGCGCGGCAGAACAAGGAGACGGTCTCCCTGTCCGACCTGGAATTCGCGAAGGACAAGGTCCTCATGGGGGCCGAGAGAAGGAGCATGGTCATCAGTGACGAGGAGAAGAGCAACACCGCGTACCATGAAGGGGGCCATGCCTTGGTCGCCAGACTGATCCCGGGGACCGACCCGATACACAAGGTTACCATCATCCCGAGAGGAAGGGCTCTCGGCCTGACACAGCAGCTTCCGATTGATGAGAAGCATGCCTATCCCAGCTCATACCTGATCAACAACATTACGATCCTCCTCGGGGGGAGGGCGGCCGAGGAACTGATCCTGAAGGACTTTACCACGGGGGCGGGCAATGATATAGAGCGCGCCACGGAGATCGCCCGGAAGATGGTCTGCAACTGGGGGATGAGTGAGGATATGGGACCGCTGACGTTCGGGAAGGCGGAGGAACAGATATTCCTGGGCAGGGAGATCGCCACGCACAAGAATTACAGTGAAGAGACCGCGGAGAGAATCGACAAGGAGATATCGCGGATCGTTACGGGAAACTATGAACGGGCCAAAAAACTCCTCTCGGACAATATCGATACCCTCCACAGGCTCTCGAAGGAACTGCTTGAAAAGGAGGTGCTCAACGCCGAAGAGGTCGATGCAATCATAGGGATACAGACCGACAAAGAGGCCTAAGTGAGATACCTGCACATCATCTCTCCCGCCCGGGCGGAGGATGAATTGAAGAAGGTAGGTGTGGACTGGCCGGGAATCGAGGCCATGCTCCCCAAGATGGAGACCGTCAATCTGCTCCTTGAGGGGATCGAGTGCAGGGTGGCGAACATACTGAAACAGGAGATGCTGTCCATCGGCGGAGATGTCGCCGTGGCACGTGAGTCGGTTGCCTGCACCATAGACAGAACGGATGCCCTACTGATCGGCACCCTGAAACAGATGAAGCGGCTTGCCGACAAGCTGGCCCCCCAGCCCTTCGGTCTGAAAGGCATATCCGACGATATCAGAAGGATCCTTGCCAACATCACACGAGACACCTTTGTGCTCCGAACGCCGAAGAGAGAGATTGCGGTCGGTGAGAAGACCCTCATCATGGGCATCGTGAATATAACCCCCGATTCCTTTTCCGACGGGGGGATGTTCGGCGGCGTTGAAGAGGCCGCTGCCTATGCCCTGAAGATGGAGGAGGCCGGTGCCGATATCATCGATATAGGGGGCGAATCCTCACGGCCCGGGTCGGAGGCTGTATCCGCCGACGAGGAGATGGCCCGAGTGCTGCCCCTGATAGAGAGGCTTGACGGCCTGCTGACCATCCCGATATCCATAGACACGACGAAGGCCGCTGTCGCGCACCGAGCGCTGGGGGCCGGGGCGGAGATGGTAAATGATATCAGTGCGATGAGCTTTGACGAACGGATGCCGGGGGTTGTTGCCGACCACCGGGTGCCCGCCGTCCTGATGCATATGCGAGGGGAGCCCCGGACGATGCAGGAAGGCGATCTTTCGTACCGGGCGCTTATGGGGGAGATCGTTGGGTTTTTGGAGGAAAGGATCGAAACGGCCGTCTCGGCCGGTGTCGACAGGGAAAATATCATCGTTGATCCCGGTATCGGCTTCGGCAAGTCCACGGCGGACAATATTGCCATCCTGCGGCACCTCAGGGAGTTGAAGGCCTTGGGGAGGCCAATCATGGTGGGTGCCTCGCGCAAGCGGTTTATCGGTCAGATTACGGACAGAGAGCGCCCCGAAGAGCGCCTTGAGGGTACGGCGGCGAGCGTGACCGCCTCCATACTGAACGGGGCGCATATCGTCAGGGTCCACGATGTGGGGTTTATGGAAAGAGTGTCACGGGTTGCCGACGAGATAACGAGATGATCTACGCGGTGGGAATAGACCTTGTTGAGATATCGAGGATCGAAAAGATTATAGAAAGATGGCGTGGACGGTTTATCCAGAAGGTGTATTCCGAGGAGGAGATACGGTACTGCAGCGCGAAGGCTCATTCCGCCCAGCATTTTGCGGCGCGCTTTGCGGCAAAGGAGGCATTCCTGAAGGGTGTAGGTCTGGGGATGGCAGGCGGCGTTGGATTTAGGGACGTAGAGGTAATAAACAGGGCTCAGGGGAAACCGGAACTACAGTTTCACGGAAGGGCGAGGGAGATGGTGTACAGGGACGGTATAACGGAGTGTCATATCAGTCTTTCCCATACCGACAGATATGCTGTGGCCTTTATCGTTCTTGAAAAGTAGATGATGACACGTTTTGATCTGATTTCTAAAGGCCCCGGGGAGACCCTGGATATCGGGAGAATCATAGGAGAGAATCTCACCGGCGGTCAGGTTGTGGCCTTGACGGGCGAACTTGGTACGGGGAAGACGTGCCTGACCCAGGGAATAGCAAGGGGCTTGGGAATTTCGAAAAAGTATTACGTTACCAGTCCCACCTTCACGCTGATCAATGAGTATCCCGGACAAACTCCCCTCTATCATATGGATGTGTACCGCCTGTCCGGGCCGCGTGATCTGGAGGATATGGGGTATAAGGAGTACTTTTACGGCTGTGGTGTTGTGGTTGTCGAATGGGCCGAGAAGGTTGCCGATGTTCTTCCAGCCGAGGTCCTGAGAATCGAGTTGGAGCATGCCGACGGCAATAAGAGAAAGATGAGGCTTTCCTGTGAATCGGATGTATCCTCGATTATCGGAATGTTGAGAAAGGGAGGGTTTTGATACGTGGCGGTGATTGTGCAGAAATATGGCGGTACCTCTGTCGCTGACCTTGAAAAGATTCAGGCCATAGCACAGAGAGTAGCAAGGGCCCGAGAGGATGGGAACGATATGGTGGTCGTTCTGTCAGCCATGGCGGGCGAAACGGACCGGCTTGTCCAACTGGCCACCAGCGCTTCCGGGGGGGAACCGGACCGGAGGGAATACGACGTAATTGTCTCTTCGGGTGAGCAGATATCCGTTTCACTCCTGGCAATCATGCTTAACAATATGGGCTACAAGGCGATATCCCTCCTGGGTCACCAGGTGAGGATACTGACGGACGAGATCTACAGTGACGCTAAGATACTTGATGTTGAAACCGGGCTGATATCGGATGAGCTGAAGAGCGGAAAGATCGTCGTTGTGGCCGGTTTCCAGGGTGTTGACGAGAAGGGAAACATTACCACACTGGGGAGGGGTGGTTCGGACACCACCGCCGTGGCCATCGCGGCCTGTATCAAGGCCGATTTCTGTGAGATATTCACCGATGTGGACGGTGTCTACACAACGGACCCGAATCTGTATAACAAGGCGCGCAAACTGAAGAAGATATCGTACGATGAGATGCTGGGCCTGGCGGGTGCGGGGGCGAAGGTCCTTCAGCACCGCTCTGTGGAGCTGGCCAAGACGTATGGGGTCCCGGTGTATGTACGGTCTTCTTTCAGCGAGGATAGTGGAACATTGGTTACCAGGGAGGATGAAGAGATGGAAAGAGGATTGATCTCCGGCGTGGCGTATGACAAGGATCAGGCCAAGGTTACGGTTGTTCATGTACCGGACAAGCCGGGTATTGCCGGTCGGCTGTTTACGCCCCTGTCCGATCATAACATTGTGGTTGATATGATTATCCAGAACGCGAGCAGCGAAGGCTCTACCGACATGACCTTTACCGTTTCCCGGAAGGATATCGAAGAGGCCCGGAGGCTCCTTGACCCGGCCGCAAGTGAGATGGGCGCCTCCAGGATAGAATATGATGAGAATATCTCGAAGATATCCATTGTTGGCGTCGGTATGAAGAGCCAGTCCGGTGTTGCCTCGAAGATGTTTACGACCCTCGCGGATGAGGGGATCAATATCCTGATGATCAGCACGTCCGAGATAAAGATATCATGTGTTATAGAGGCCAAGTATACGGAGCTGGCCGTCAGGGTTCTGCATGACGCCTTCGGCCTGGAACAGGAACCCTGATCATATGTGAACGAAGATGAAGAGAAAGACTCGTGGCACAGGGCAGCTCTACGGGGCTATCGGGATCGTGATCGTGGCGGTGTTCGTATATGCCGCCCGTGGTGTTTTCCAGTATGTGCCTTTCCCGGGAGGAGCTGCTGTTTCTTCCCAGGGGGAGGGTTGTGGCATAACGGTGGAGCTTGTCGGAGATCGGGACCACGGCGGGATCTATTTCCTCCCGCACGGGGCAACCATCCATGATCTACTCAGTGAGGCGGGGATTGCTGATGTCGCGGGATTCAGGGAGGCCGATATCGCCGGGGTGCTCCGCTCTGGAGATCGAGTCTCCTGGGACACGGCCCAATACCTTGTAACCGTTGGTGATATGTTTGCCTCCGCCCGGCTCGCCCTTGGTATGCCGATCAATCTCAATACAGCGACCCTGGAGGAGTTGATGCTCGTTCCCGGAATTGGTCGCAAGGCGGCGTCGAAAATAATACGGTTCAGGGAAGAAAAAGGTGTTTTTTCGGAAGTTGAGGCACTGAAACGGATAAAAGGCCTTGGAAAAAGGAAATATGACAGGAGGGTCGGAGGTTCAAATCCTCTCGCCCCGACCATTTTTGTGTATTGGGAAACCGCCGTTACCGGCGGTTTTTGTTTGGAACATGTGCGGGCGACAGCATTCTGAATGTCGCACTATTCACAGTTGACAATCGGTCTTGCGATTACTAATATAGCAATGCTCTTGTGAATTGCGAGAGTGGCGGAACTGGAAGACGCACTGGACTTAGGATCCAGCCCGCGAAAGCGGATAGGGGTTCAACTCCCCTCTCTCGCACCATACTAAAGGGGGATGTGTAATGTATATCCCCGCCGTGAGTACCTCAAAATGTGTAAAGGAGTGAGTGTGTGGGTGATATGGCCAGTGAAGCGAAGATAGAAGAAACCAGTCCCATCCAGAGAAAACTGTCCTTCGAAGTGCTCTGGGATGACGTGAAAAAGGAACTCGATTCGATATACAAGACGGTGGGCAGGACTGCGAAGATCAAAGGATTCAGACCGGGGAAGGCGCCCAGAGCGGTCCTCGAGACGCACTACGGAGAAAGTGTGAAAGAGGATGCGATATCCAACCTGATTACGAAACACTATACGGAGGCCGTTGAAAAGAATAATATAGAAATTGTGGCACAGCCGGTTATAGATCAGAAGGGGATAACAGAGGGAGAGACCTTTCTCTTTACCGCCACCGTTGAGGTCCAGCCGGTACTTGAACCCACGGACTATACCGGACTTGCTCTGGAGAAGGAAAAACTGAGCGTTCTGAAGGCCGATGTTGACGAGAGGCTCACACAGATACGGCAGATGTACGCCACCCTTGAAGATGTCACGAAGGACCGTGCTCTTGCCGAGGATGATTTCGCCCTGATTGACTTTGAAGGAAAACTCGATGGAGAGGCACGCAAGGAACTGGCGGCCGAAGACCACACGCTCCAGATAGGCTCCAAGAGCTTTGTGCCCGGATTCGAGGAACAGCTGATAGGGATGAAAAAGGGGGAGTCAAAGGATATTACGGTGACGTTCCCCGATGATTACAGTGCAAAAGACATTGCCGGGAAAGAGGTTCTGTTCTCGGTAACCCTGAAAAACATCCGCGAAAAGATCCTCCCCAAGCTGGACGAGGAATTTGTAAAGAACTTTGAAAAGTATGAGTCCCTCAAAGACCTGAAGGATGATGCCAAGTAGTCACTCGAAGAGGAAGGTGAGGCACGGATCAAGGGGGAACTGAGAAGGACAATCGTTGACAAGCTTCTGGAAAAGAACGAATTTGAGGTCCCCTCCGCCTGGGTTGACCAGCAGATCTATACCCTGATGCTGGATGCCCGCCAGAGAATGGTACAGAACGGTATGCCGGAGGACAAGGCCGCTGAGATAAGCTACAGTATGCACGACCGGTTCAAAGACCAGGCAGCCAGGATGGTCAAGGCTTCGTTTATATTGAATGAGATTGCGAAAAAGGAGTCGATCGAGGCGAGTGAGGAAGAGGTCGAAGAGAAGCTGAAGGAACTTGCTCAGAAGTACGGGCAGGATTACGCGTCCATCAAGAAGGCTGGTGAGGACGATGGGATGAGGGATCGTCTCAAGGACGAATTACTTGAGCAGAAGGCCCTTGATTTTATAGAAGAAAAGGCAACGATAACCACCCCTAAGAAGAGCAAGAAAAAGAAAAAAGGAGAAGAGTGATGCCTCTTATTCCTATGGTAATCGAGCAGGACGGTCGGGGCGAGCGGTCTTTCGATATCTATTCCAGGCTCCTGAGGGACCGGATTATCTTTCTTGGATCGGCTATTGATGACGATGTCGCGAACCTTGTCATCGCCCAGATGCTGTATCTGGAATCGGAGGATCCGGACAGAGAGATATCGTTCTATCTGAACACGCCCGGAGGTGTTGTCAGCGCCGGTCTGGCCATATATGATACGATGCAGTATATACGGCCTTCTGTTCGCACCATCTGCATGGGACAGGCGGCGAGCATGGGTGCGCTTCTCCTCGCGGCGGGTGAAGAGGGGAAGAGGAGTGCCCTGCCGAACGCACGAATCGTCATACATCAGCCCCTCGGCGGGTCGCAGGGGCAGGCAACCGATATCGGTATTCAGGCAAAAGAAATATTGAGATTAAAGCAAGACCTCAATGCAATCCTGGCAAAGCATACAGGCCAGTCTATTGAAAAGGTTGAGACCGATACGGACAGAGATTACTATATGACAAGCAACCAGGCTAAAGAATATGGTATAATTGACGAAATAATTATAAAGAAAACAACGTAAGAGGAAACGTCTCATGGGAAAAAATTCTGACAGCGGCGAGCAGGACCTGCTCTTCTGCTCTTTTTGCGGAAAGACACAGAACGAGGTCAAAAAACTTGTTGCCGGACCCACCGCCTATATCTGTGACGAATGCATAGAGCTGTGCAGATGCATTGTTGAAGAGGACGGCACCCGGGATGGCAAGAGCGCCAAAGAGGATATTCCCGAGCCCAAGGACATCAAGAAGTTTCTGGACCAGTATGTCGTGGGGCAGGAGCGGTCGAAAAAGATCCTTTCCGTCGCCGTGTACAACCACTACAAGAGATTGTTTTCAGGGGTTGAACTGAATGATGTCGAACTCCAAAAGAGCAATATCCTCCTGATCGGTCCTACCGGTTCGGGAAAGACCCTTCTGGCACGAACCCTGGCACGGATACTGGATGTACCTTTTGCCATTGCCGACGCTACCACCCTGACCGAGGCGGGATACGTCGGAGAGGATGTGGAGAATATCATCCTGAGCCTCCTCCAGAACGCGAATTATGATGTCCACCGGGCATCGCACGGCATCGTCTATATAGACGAGATCGACAAGATATCGAGAAAATCGGGAAACCCTTCCATCACCAGGGATGTGTCCGGCGAAGGGGTTCAGCAGGCCCTCCTCAAGATAGTAGAGGGGACCCTGGCAAATGTGCCTCCCAAGGGAGGGAGAAAGCACCCGCAGCAGGAATTCATCCAGGTGGATACCACCAATATCCTGTTTATATGCGGAGGGGCCTTCAACGGCTTGGAAGATATTATCGAAAAGAGAATGAATGCAAGCTCCATGGGATTCGGGGCCGATATCAAAAGCAGGAAGGAACAGAATATCGGTGAAATCCTGTCGGGTGTGCGCCCCGAAGATCTTCTGAAGTATGGTCTGATTCCGGAGTTTGTGGGGAGGCTTCCGGTCATCGGTACCCTGTATGATCTCGATGATGAGGATCTGGTAAGGATACTGGTCGAGCCCAGAAATTCCATGGTTAAACAGTACAAAAAGATGTTTGAGATAGAGGGCGTGAAACTGAGCCTTACCGATGACGCCCTGAAGGCCATAGCAAAGCTGTCCGCGGATCGAAAGTCCGGTGCGAGGGGACTTCAGGCCATCATGGAAGACACCATGCTGGACATTATGTATGACATCCCCTCACGCAGTGACATACGGGAATGTCTTATCAATGAGGATGTGGTCCTCAACAAGGAGAAACCGATCTTGGTCTTTGAAACGGTCTCCGAGACGGCGGAAGATAACGAACAGGAAAAAACAGGATAATAGAAATCTATGTTTGATTTTAATAAGAAAGAAGAAGAAATACAGAAGGAAAAGCTGCTGATACCGCTGCTTCCCTTGAGGGATGTGGTGGTGTTCCCCTATATGATCGTGCCCCTTTTCGTGGGTCGGGACAAATCGATCAACGCCCTGGAATATGCCATGCAACATGACAAGGAGATATTTCTGGCTGCGCAAAAGAGTGCCGAGATTGATGAGCCGACGGAAGATGACGTCTATATGGTCGGCACCATAGGGAATATCATACAGTTGCTGCGGCTTCCCGACGGAACGGTAAAGGCCCTGGTCGAGGGGAAAAGAAGGGGTGTTATCAAAGACTATCTGCCCAACGAAGAATTCTTCATGGTCGATATCGATGAGCTGGATGATAGTTCCGCCTCCCAATCGGATATGAAGCTTGAGGCGCTGATACGGAATGTCGTGGAGGCGTTTACAAAATACGCGAAAATCAGCCGGAAGGTTCCCTCTGAACTGATGGGGTCCATGTCGGCTGCGGACGACCCCTCAAAGCTTGCCGATACGGTTGCGGCGCATCTGTACGTAAAGCTGGACGAGAGACAGAAGGTGCTCGAGACGACGGATGTTGCTGAGAGGCTCGAAAAGATATACGCCCTGATGATGGCGGAGATAGAGATACTGGAGGTCGAAGGACGCATCAGAAAACGGGTCAAATCCCAGATGGAAAAGACCCAGAAGGATTACTATCTGAATGAGCAGATGAGAGCCATTCAGAAAGAGATGGGCGAAGACGACAGTTTCAAGGCTGAGATGCGGGAACTGGAGAAAAAACTGAAGGAAAAGAAGCTGACCGAGGAGGCCGAAGAGAAGGTCAAGCAGGAGATGAAGAAGCTGAAGATGATGGCCCCCATGTCCGCAGAGGCGACGGTAGTCAGAAACTACGTGGACTGGATACTGGCCCTGCCCTGGTTCGAAAAGACGGAGGACAGGGCGGAACTGAAGGAGTCAGAGACGATTCTGGAGGAGGACCATTACGGGCTCAAGGAGGTAAAGGAACGGATCCTTGAGTACCTCGCGGTGCAGACCCTATCCAAAAAGAAAAAAGGTTCCATTCTGTGCCTTGTCGGTCCTCCGGGGGTGGGAAAGACCTCCGTAGCGAAATCGATCGCCCGGGCCACCAACCGAAAGTTTATCCGACTGTCTCTCGGCGGCCTGAGGGACGAGGCCGAGATACGTGGCCACCGAAGGACCTACATAGGGGCCATGCCCGGGAAGATCATCCAACTCCTGAAAAAGGCGGGTTCGAGCAACCCCGTATTCTGCCTGGACGAGATTGATAAGCTCAGCTCCGATTTCAGAGGAGACCCCGCGTCCGCGCTCCTGGAGGTGCTCGATCCGGAACAGAACATCGCCTTCAACGACAACTATCTCGAGGTCGATTATGACCTGTCCGATATCATGTTTATAACGACGGCCAATGTTCTCCAGACGATACCCGCGGCGCTCCAGGATCGCACCGAGGTTATTCGTATAGCGGGATATACCGAGCCGGAGAAACTGAATATTGCCAAGAAATACCTTGTTGCGAAAGAACTCGAAACAAACGGTCTGACCGAAGATAATATCGCCTTCTCCGATGGGGCCCTCCTGACGATCCTGCGAAGATATACGCGGGAGGCCGGGGTGCGAAACCTTGAGAGGGAGATAGCCTCCGTCTGCAGGAAGGTGGCCAGAAGGATCGTCACCAATGGAAACACCAGGAAGATAAAGGTGGGGTCGAAGTCCGTAGAGAAGTACCTCGGCATACCCAAGTTCAAATTCGGAGAAATCGAAGACAAGGACAGGATAGGGCTGACGGTGGGCCTCGCCTGGACGGAGGTCGGCGGCGAACTGCTGACGATAGAGTCTTCCGTCATGCCGGGGACCGGTAAACTGACCCTGACGGGAAAGCTGGGAGACGTGATGCAGGAATCCGCTCAGGCCGCACTGACCTATGTCAGATCACGAGCGGGGACCCTGGGGCTGGAGGAAAATTTCTATAAGGAACTGGATATCCACGTGCATGTACCGGAGGGAGTGATCCCGAAGGATGGGCCGTCCGCGGGGATCGCCATGGCGACATCCATAGCATCCGCGCTCCTCAAAAAGAAGGTGAGGAGCGATCTCGCGATGACGGGAGAAATCACCCTCAGGGGAAGGGTGCTTCCCATCGGCGGCCTGAAGGAAAAATTGCTGGCCGCGCATCGCGGGCGTATCAAGACCGCGATCATACCAACCGAGAACGAAAAGGACCTTGCCGACATCCCGGCCAATATCCTGAGAGAACTCGAGATAATTTTTGTAGAGAATGTGGATGATGTCCTCCAGAGGGCGTTTGTCCCGGAGGATAAACCGGAGACGTATCCACGTCAGACGAAATCCACTACCGAAGGGGAAGGGGTACAGATACATGCGTAAATATTACTTGACACCGCCCCCTTTTTTGTTTAGGTTGCCACCTTCGGTTACAGGAGATTGAACACGACATATGGGCGGATAGCTCAGCTGGGAGAGCGCCACGCTTACACCGTGGATGTCACAGGTTCAAGTCCTGTTCCGCCTACCATTTTTGCGGGGTCGTAGTTAAGTTGGTTATAACGCCGGCCTGTCACGCCGGAGGCCAGGGGTTCGAGTCCCCTCGACC
>JAFCZZ010000637.1 GCA_019314085.1 Deltaproteobacteria bacterium
CCACTCCTCACGGCGGTCATATTTAGCTTTTGCCAATTTCCTTATCAACAGGGACAGCCTGCTGGCCGCCTCGTCGTTCCTCCGCTTCAGGACGAGAATTCTTATCGTCTCAAGCTCCGGAACCAAGCCGTCAGGCATGTCTCCTCCTCCTCTGGAGCACGACCATCACGAACCCGAGCACCGCCATCAGGGCACCCGAGCCGAGGATCACGAGGATCAGCCCGGAGTGCGGGGCTCCGAGCCTCGGAGGGTCGGTTATCGCCGCCAAGCCAGCGGCGCTCGCCACGCCGGAGCCGTACTGGGGATCCCACCCGGGGTCCCCGAGGTCCACGGATGCGAGCCTCACCGTCCTCCGGGGATCAACGGTCTCCGGCTCCTCTTCGAGATGCAGGCTCAGGTAGTCGGCGAGCATCGCAGAAACCACGGGCGCGGCGAAGCTCGTCCCGCTCATCGGGGTGTACCCCGCTCCTCCCCAGTTCACGAACATGTCCCCCGGAGCCACCGTGTCCAGACCCTCCCCGTAGTTCGAGTACGGAGCCAGCTCCCAGCTCGTGGTCAGAGCACCCACGGAGACCGTTGCGGGCGAGCGGGCGGGGCTGGGGAGTCTGGGGAGCCCGTCGTTTCCGGCGGCGGCGACTATCTTCACGTGGTGGTATCCCGACGCTATGTCGCAGGCGTACGAGAGGGAGTCGAACGCCGTCGGCGGGCAAGCGAGAGACATGTTCACCACGAGCGGTCTCGGAATCTCCTCGACCGCCCTGCCGAGGGCCGCTATTATGTCGCTGAGCCTCCCGGTCCCCCACTCGTCGAGAGCCTTTATCGAGTACACCGAAGCCTCGGGTGCCAGCCGCTGGATTATGTCGATGACCGCAGAGCCGTGACCGTAGAGGTCGTCAGCCGACTCATCGACCACGCCCATTGCCTGAACCACCGGAATGTTCGTCCCCGAGTCTATCACAGCGACGTTTATCCCGCTACCCGTGCCCCCCTGAGCCCAGAGGTTCTCGAAGCCGAGCAGAGATGCGACCTCCTGAATGGTAAAGTGATCCGTCGCCTCGTACGCCACCGCCTTGACCGGCCTGTCGTAGTCGACCGAGATGACTCTGGGATCCACGGCAAGCAGGTGCCGGTTCTCAATCGGAACCGTCCCGGCGGACAGACCGAAGACGGCCAGCCACCTCCCCACGCCCTCCTTCGGCTTGTATCCAGTCCTCACGCCGAGCACGCGGTCGGCGTTTCGAGAATAGGAGGGATGTCGAACCTCACTATCACGGGAACCTCCGACTCCGTGGAGGTCATGACCGCCTGCGCCACCGCCCTCTCCGGCGGGGATACCGCCATCGCCACAGACCAAGTGTGGTACGGGTTCGAGCCTATCACCACGGCTGATACCATCACGAGAACCCCGACCGCGAGCAGAACATAGCCGAACTTTATATGACCACCTTCCTGCGCTTGAGGTACGACCAGATGGAGGTGGCAAGGGTCCCGGTGACCGCACCGAGCACCGAGCCGACGAGGAGCGAGAGAAGGTCCGCTCCGAACACCTCGAAGCCGAACATTGCCAAGAGGCACAACATCATGTAGAAGATGACCACCGCCAGAATCGCCCTCCCTATCGAGTCCACCATTCGGCGGTGGGCAAGCTCTATCCACCTCCTCCGCTCGTTGTAGAGAATTGAGAAGGAGACTATCACGGCGAGTATCAGTGCCGTGCCGAGCGGACCCGATATCTGCTCCATGATATTACCTCCAGATGAAGGGCAGTGCCAAGAGCATGAAGAAGAGGACGAGGAACGAGCCGAAGCCCGCACTGCCCGCGAACTCGCTCAGACCGGCGGCGGTCGCTCTAGAGCCGACATCGATGCCGAGCAGGGCCACCATCGCCATGATGAACGAGATGAACGACCACGGAATGCCGTGGAAGGTCCGGGAGTATGCGATCTTGAGCTTGTCCAAGGGACCCCCTATCGCAATCGCCGTGGACGCGAAGAACACCGTCGCCACACCGCCGAGCAGGGCGAGAATCCACACCGCCGGACCGTGAACGTCTATGACGCGCTGGGCGAAATCGAAGCCGAAGAGCGACCCCGTGGGGGTGAGGAACAGGAGTATTCCAGCGGAGCCCAGCAACAGGATTGCCGTCCCCACCACCTGACCGGCTCTGACCATAATCTTCTTCGCCGGAGGTTTCGGAAGCTCGGAGACTATCTGGAACTCCCCGGAGGCGGTGGCGGCTTGGTATCCCGTCGCCTCAGCCCTGCAGTAGAG
>JAFCZZ010000203.1:0-4300 GCA_019314085.1 Deltaproteobacteria bacterium
CGGAAGAGTTCCCCGACATGATGAAGCAGCTCCACGCCTGCATCCTGTCGAAGAAACTCCACGACCAGTTTGTCGAGAAATACGGCACCTGCCGGTGCGCGAATATACAGGAAAAGACGTTCGGACGGTTCTACAATCTCTACGACCCCGAAGAGATGAAAGCAGCCTTCAAGGCCGGTCTGCCCGAGAAGTGCTCAACGCTGGTGGGAGAGACGGCACGGATGGCCACGAAAATTATCCTCGATGAGCGGGAGCGGCAGGCCCGGAAGGCAGCTCAATCATAACGCCTGAAAAAGACCGAAGGGGGGTCCCTGCCTATTTATTGAGGCAATCCATCGCGAAGCACGAATGAGCAAAGGCGGCGCCGGCATTCAGCGCCACTCCGACAAAGACGGCCTCCGCGATCTCCTCGTCCGATGCTCCCGCTTTGAGCGCTCTGTTGACATGAGCCTCGATGCAGTAAGGGCACCTGGTGGCGTGGGCCGCGCCGATGGCGATCAGTTCCTTGACCTTTGTGCTCAGCGCCTCCTCTTTGAAAACCTGTTGATCAAGGTTGACGAATGACGTGGCGGTGTCGGGTTTCAGCTTCATGAGTTTGCCAATACTTGCGAGCCTGTCGTGTGCGGAAGAATTTTCTTTCATGCCATCTCCTTTTTCCCGTTATGTTGGTGACGTTTCACGTGCAGAATGGCGCAACATTATCAGCAATATTCGATAGACACAATCCTTGATTCAGTGCCGATACTTTTATATCATGTCACAGATAGAAACTCAGACAGCGTCCGGAACGGGGCTGGCATAAAAAACAAAGAGAGGGCGGACAGATGGAAGAAATTGATGTGACAAAGCTATGGGTGAGAGGCACAGGCATGTGGTTGAAACAGTGGCTCGTGCTGACATCCGGGACCTTTCAGGATTCCAACGCCATGACGGTGGGTTGGGGCTCCATAGGCGGCATGTGGGGCAGGCCCTTCGTCCAGGTGGTGCTCAGACCGACCCGCCATACCCTTCAGTACATGGAAAAATACCCCACCTTCACCCTCTGCGCCTTTCCCAAAAGCTGCAAAGAGGCGTTGATGGTCCTGGGGACGAAGTCGGGGAGAGACTCCGACAAGGTCGCCGAGTCGGGGTTGACCGTTGTGAGATCGAAGGTGGTGGACGCACCCGCCTACCGGGAAGCCGAACTGATCCTGGAGTGTCGGAAGACCTAATGGCAGGACATGAATCCGGAACACTTCCTCGATCCGACCATAGAGGAGAACTACCCCGAGAAGGACTATCACCGCATCTACTATGGAGAGATTGTGCGGGCCGCGGGTGAGGCGACATACGGAGGCTGAGGGGGGTTACCCTTGTCCCCGTCGAGGAGAGCTTCGGAGGTCTAGGCACAAGTGGACCTTCCCGGCGGGCAGGCCCGCAACAGGCAGGATTATTGATGATCGAAATAGAGAAAGGGGAGGTATTGGTAGGGAATTGAGGGAATTGGGACCATCGGGCATCCAGGCCTCGGTAGTTGGCATCGGCACATGGGCGATCGGCGGATGGATGTGGGGGGGCGTAGAGCGGGCGGATGCTATCAGGGCGATCCACGCCGCTATCGATGCGGGGGTTACCCTCATTGATACGGCCCCGATATACGGATTCGGCGTTTCGGAAGAGCTCGTCGGTGAGGCCGTCCGCGACAGACGCGACCGGGTTGTCCTCGCGACAAAATGCGGGATGATCTGGCATGAGGCCCGTGGCAACCCCATCTTCAACTCCGACGAGAACCACCCCACCGAGAAAGGAACCATCAAGGTGTACCGGTGCCTCGCCCCGGATACGATCCGCTACGAGGTCGAGCAAAGTCTCAGGAGACTGGGCACCGACCATATCGATCTCCTCCAGACTCACTGGCAGGATTCCTCGACCCCTGTCGCGGACACCATGGCCGAACTGCTGAAGCTGAAAGAGGAGGGAAAGATACTGTCTATTGGCTGTTCCAACGCGACACCGGTCCACATGGATGAATACCGGGCCGTGGGACAACTCGATACGGATCAGGAACTTTTTTCCATGCTCGACCGGAAACATGAGAAGGCGAACCTGCCCGCCTGCGTCGAACGGGGCCTGGGCTTTCTTGCCTATTCACCGCTGGGGCAGGGGCTCCTCACCGGTAAGATCGGGCACCAGCGCACGTTCGAAAAGGGAGATCAACGAAACTTCAAAACCCGGTTCAGCCTTGAAAATCGAGGGAAAATACGGGCCATGCTGGACCTGTTCGAACCGATCGCGGGGGATAAGGGGATTTCTCTCACCCAGTTGGTGATTGCCTGGACCTTCTCTCAGCCGGGGTGCACGCACGCGCTGGTGGGTGCCCGGTCGGAAGGGCAGGCGCTGGAAAATGCCGCCGCCGGCGATGTCACGCTGAGCGAGGGAGAGATCGATACCATGCGAGCCGCCATCGAACAATGCGTGCTGTAGAATACAGAGAAAGAATGTTTCTGACAATGTGCTGAAGGAATGGAGTCATAACAGGCGGATGATTATATGGCAGGGAAGGAGGCGCGGACATGATCAAAATCCGTTATAATCCCTATGCGGTATTTGCATCCAACCCCTCGCCTGTCGGAATCTATGCCCGGAAAAGGTGGTTGGGTCAGGAACAGACACCCCAGTGGAAGCTGGATTTTCAGAGGGCCGCGCAGGCGCTCCTCGCGAGGCAGTCCCCGGACGGCTCCTGGCAGGGCTCCATTGTCGAAACGGTACGACGCCTCTTCGGCCTCCATCTAACGATCCGGGAGCCGAATCAACCCACAGCCGCCGCCCTGGACTGGCTTATCGAACGGGTGCTGTCCGTGGCAGAAGGCCGATCCCTCCCGACCGAGGCGCTGGGCGGTGGAAGTCTCCGTTCGCTTCCCTTTACCGCTGGCGACTTCGATCTGTTTGTGATGGGGGCGACCCTCTTCCTGTCCAACGCCTTTGGGAGGGCGCATGACACGGACGTTCTCGGTATGTATGAATGGCTGGCCTGCCGCGTCCTCGCGAAAGAACACCGACCCCCGGGCTGGTCATCCGCGAACAATGTCCTGCGGGCCCTTGTTGTGCACCCCGTCTATTCCCGCCACGCCGCCACGGAGGAACTTGTCATGAGACTGTCCCGGGTCCAGGAAGAGTCGGGACGGTGGGGGAAGGCCATTCCTCTGTACCAGACGGCGAATGCCTTGGCACATCTCGATTCTGGGATGGCCGAAAGACAGGTTCGTCGGGCCTTCCAGTACCTTGTCAAAACGCAGCATACGGATGGAACCTGGGGCCGTGAAGAACGCGAATGGGACACCTTCCTCGTCGTCCATGCCCTCGGGAAAAAGAGGATACTATAAAACTACCCCACCAGACCGCCTGATGCAGGGAAGGGTGCTATTCATCCAGATCCTTGTTAATCTTGATGTATGTGTAGGGAGGCTGGTAGTAGTTGAAGACCTTTGCCGTCTTCGGACATGACAGATCCCTGAATATCTTTGAGAGGTTGATCCCCACGCCGGCATATATATTCCGGCTTCGGTCGTCCCCTGCCTCCTGGTACCCGTCAACGTAGTACCCCAGATGCAGTTCCAGATATTTGAGATATTCGTTGGTGACCGCGTCAAAGCCGTCCAGCTTCAGGGCGACAAGGAACCGCATCCTTTCGTAGTCCGTTATGATATCGGCTTCCTGAAAATCGGGGATATACTCCACACGGAAGTCGATTTTTCTCGCGATATCGGGATACATGTCGAGCAGGTAACCCGCGCAGCTTCCCACCAGATTCATGATAAGGTCCGAGTGTGAGAAACCGTAATCACTAATGGAATCCCCGATTTCCACGAATCCCGTCAGACCGAATGAGGACAGCGCTCCGTAGAGGGCGGCCTTTTCGTGCCCGTATCCCCAGGACTCGTAGAGAGATGAAAGACCGCGACCGACGAGGTAGTTTGTGTAGAAATGCCCCAGCTTGTCCGCCCCGCCCTTGTCCGTATTTTCCTGAAACCACCTCTCGTCCTTCAGAAAGGGAGAGGACTCCCCGTAATCCCAGAAGGCGACCCCCCATCCGGCTATGACGAGCAGGGAGCCAGCATTCACCGCGGCCATTTTTTCCTCACGGGTAAGCTCCCTGAACCCATGGGCAGGCGTGACAGCGCACACAAGGACACACAGAGAGATGATGAGAGCTGCTTTTTTCATGCGATCCTTTCCGCGTCTCGCCGTATACCGAATCACTTTCGGCGCGTCCTGTGGCAGATAAGAGATTCTGAGAGGAGATGTCGACCGGTAGAGAGGG
>JAFCZZ010000203.1:4345-7903 GCA_019314085.1 Deltaproteobacteria bacterium
CTTAAGAGGGGGCAAGAGGAACTGAGCGTCCCTCTTGCCGCTCTGCCTTACGGTGTGATCAGGACCTTGATCGCGTCGGGACCTGTGATCGCGGTCTTGAAGGCCTCATCCACCCTGTCCAGCGGGAAACGGTGGGTCACGAAGGGGCGGGTGGTGACCTTCCCGCTCCGAATAAGGTCGATGGAGCCGGGGAAGTTGCCCCCCAGGCACCCGATCAGGGTGATGTTCTTGGTGATGGCTGGCATCGGATTCCAGGTGAGGGGCTGTTCGTATATCCCCACCAGCATGATCTTTCCCCCGCCACAGGCCATATCGACGGCCTGGTTGAAGGTGGCGGGAGAGCCGGCGCATTCGACGATGATGTTCGCCCCCATCCCCGAGGTTGCCTCCATCATGGCGGGGAGGGGGTCCTCCTTCGCCGCATCGACGACCAGATCGGCTCCGCACGCTTTCGCCGCCGCCAGACGTGACGGCCTCCGGGCGCTCACCAGAACGGTGGGGACACCCATCGCCTTAAGCACCTGTATGGCGTTCAGGCCGATGACACCGGCCCCCAGGACGACGGCTGTATCCGTTTCCTTCGGGTGGGCGCGCCTGACCGAGTACAGCGATATTGACAGGGGCTCTACCTGTGCCGCATCCTCATAGGTTAACTCTTCGGGCAGGGGGAAGACGGTCTGCCCGACCGCTGCAAAGGGGATAGAGACATACTCCGCCATGGCGCCGGGGAGCTGATACCCGACCAGGGCCATGTCGGTGCAACGATGGGGCTTGCCCTGGCTGCACCAGAGACACTTCCCGCAGGAACGGAAACCCACGGCGGTCACGCGGTCCCCCACCTCGATACCGGTCACGTGCTCCCCCACCTGTGCCACGTCACCACTGAACTCGTGGCCGAATATGGTCCCCTCGTTCTCGCCGGACTTGTATTCATGCAGGTCGGGACCGCATACGCCGCATGCCTTCACCCTGATGACAATCCCATACGGCTCGGCCACGGGATCGGGCACCGTCTCCATTCTGATATTATTCGCTCCGCGCAGTACAGCTGCCTTCATTACTGATCCTCCTTTGTTGATACGGTGTTATCTATGAAAAACCAAAGATTGTGTCTTATGAAACCGTTGCCTTCGGCCCATCGATACGGCCCGTTCATCCGAATCCTTTCGAAGACGCGTCAAACATCTCAGATATTGCGCTGCCTGTCAATACGGGAGATTTCAAATATGAGAAATAGGTAAGCTGCTCGGCCCACATCTTTGTGGTGCAAGGTGGACTTGTCCCTGGTGTCATGTCAATCAAGAGATGTCATTTCGACCGCAGGGAGAAATCTAAGATTTCTCAGTCGTGAAGACTCCTTCGAAATGACAGAGTATCGTTGACATGGAACTGGGTTCTCCATTGATTTACCGGTAGAGTTCCAGGAATTTTTCCACGGTCACCCCGGCGACCCTGATCTGGCTTCGCAGGAGCCCCTGTTTGATGGGCTTGCCTTTGTGTATCGGAATGGAAAGAATGCCGGGATTGCCGGCTTTGGCCAATATGACATGGCTCCCCGTGGTGCGTACCTTTCGCCACCCTGCACGCCCGAAGGCCTTCACTACTCTCAGGGGATCGAGGTTGTTCAGTCCGCTCATGAGGCCTTTTGGGTACTGTCCTTTTCAGCCTGAACGTCGGCACACGCCTGAATCGCATCCTTGATCATGCCAAGCGCCTCTTCGACCGTATCCCCTTGAGAGGCACAGCCGGGGATGGCGGGACATTCGACCCAGTACCCCCCGTCCTCCGTGTCCATGTGAAGAATAACGGAATATTTCATACCCTTCACCCTCACACCATACCTCTTCCGGGCGTTGATTGCATCAACCTCGCCCTTCAGATCCTCGACGATTTTCCCCAAGGCCAACGTAAGCACCAATTGGCCGTTTCTTAACGTATCGAGTACCTGCTGGTCGTCCTTCGTAATAACGAAGCTTGTCTTCCCGTCAGTGAGAAAGCAAAGATCGGCCAGCGGCTTTTCGATATCCGGCATGTTCTTCTTGAGATACCAGAGGGCCTTTCTCAACTTTTGAATGCTCACGCTGCTATCCAGAAGCCTTTTTGCCACCATCAACTGTACGAGATCGATAAAGGAGTAAAGGCGCGTCGTGCCATACCCTTCGGCCCCTTGAACAGACGGCTTGATAAGATCGGTCGTGTCCCAGTATCCAATCTGCCTCTTTGTCAACCCCGTAATGCGGGCCACGGTAGCGGTATTGAAATTCATCTTGTTCCTCCAATGAATTTATAATTACATTGATGTATTTTTAAACACACGACTAATGGAATGTCAAGCGTTTTATTTTCTGATGTGAGAAGTAGATCTGCGGCTTGGCCCCACAACCCCTTTAATCCAAAAACATCAAGAAGTCTCTTGACAGACTGATATAAAAATACTGACGCTAACAATTACTCACAGTTCTGCGGGAATATTTTCATCTGTACGGTTCGTACTCATAATTCAAAAATTAAAAACAGTAAAACCACCCTTTTGAAGGGGAGAGGCAAAAGAGACGGGTCCTTACGGTTTTCCTAAGAAGGCTTTGCCTTTGTTATTAGCTATTCTGAAAGGAGAAAATAATGGACAATTTCAAAAATCCTTTGCGTGAAGAAGAATACCGCGAAAGATCAAGACCAAGAAAAGAAGATGTGCGCGGCCCATTCTTGAGAGATATCAAGGCGATAATTCATTCCCCACCCTTCAGGAAATTAAAACATAAAGCACAGGCGTTCTTCGCACCTAACAATGATCATATCTGTACACGAATTGAGCATGCATTACATGTTGCCACTGTGGCTCTTACGATAGCTCGTGGCTTGGGACTTAACCAAGAAATGGCATGTGCGATTGGTCTGGCACATGACCTCGGGCATGCACCTTTTGGGCATGCTGGCGAGGAGGCACTAAATGAAAAGACAAAAGAAGTTGGCGGATTTATCCATGAAATCAATGGATTGAGGGTTGTCGATAACGTGAGTAATGAAGGAAGAGGGCTAAATCTATCCTACGGTGTTCGTGATGGTATAATCTGTCATTGTGGTGAAACGCTTGACCATGATTTGCAACCCAGAAGTCAATGTCATTGACTTAACGGATCGGTTTATAACATGGGTAGAAGCCCCTTTTCTGTACGCTGTGTTTTCTTGGATATTTTCTACCCGGCCTCAGAATCTCGGCGAATCTCGGGGACACAACACTTAATTCAAATCAGTGATCTTGTATCAGAAGAGAGGGCTTGAACATCGGGCTCCGCGCCGTCCTTACAGCCCCTGATCCTTGTACTTCAGGGCATAGGCATAATATCCTTCCACGTCCTTTCTGAGCCTACGTATCTGCTCGTCGGTCACCTGCTCCCTTACGGTGGCGGGGACGCCGACGACGAGGGATCGTGGCGGTATGATCGTGTCCGGTGTGACGAGGGAACCCGCCCCGATGATGCATGAATCGCCGATCTTTGCCCTGTCGAGAATAGTGGCGTTACTGCCGACCAGGACGTTGTCTCCGATCGTGGCGCAGTG
>JAFCZZ010000204.1 GCA_019314085.1 Deltaproteobacteria bacterium
AATGAGCAAGCTGGACGTAATGGAAGAAAAGCTGGAATACTTTGGTGCACCTGAATCGTTCCCGTCATATCCGACTGCTGACAATATCCTCAAAACGTCCGGGCTTACTTGCTCTGGACAGAAAATGATTGGCCGCGCATAATGGGCAATTTTGACGCTAAATTCAAAGGAAAGGCAGAGGCGTTCTTAGCCAAGAATGGCCGACCCGTGACAGTGAACTACGTCACTCCCGGGAATTATAATGCTTCAACAGGCGAGGGGGCGACGGGAACGCAGGTTGACACGGTTACGATTGCTTCTCCGCTCCTGCGCTATTCAGACCAATACATTGACGGCACGACGATTCAAAGCGGAGACGCGACAATTATCTTCGCGCCGGAGGACTTGACGGCCCCGCTGGTAGATCATCGAGACACGATTACGGTTGATGGCGAAGCATGGGAAATCATCACAGACTTAACAGTTTCGAGCGGCGAACTAGACGCGATGCACAAATACCATATCAGGAAAAAGAGCTAATGGGATTTGCAGAAGACATCCAGAAGTGGGCGAAGAAAGTTGGACTTGAGGCTGATGTGGCCGTGCGCTCTATCGGCATAAAGGCTTACGCGCTTTTGACGGAAGGCTCGCCTGTTGACAGTGGGCAGTTCCGCGCGAATTGGAATGTCTCTGTTGGAAACCCTGTGTTTTCTGTCGCGCCCTTTAGCAGGAAAACACTGAATCGCTACGCAGAAGCGCGGAGACGCGGCGAGAATCTATGGCCCAGGGGATATAACGCTAATAAGGCCGTTGTGGGCTTTGGGGCGGTAAAGGCCGGGGACACGATGTACATTACGAACGCAATGCCGTACGCAAAGAGGCTTAACGAGGGGTGGAGCAAACAGCGTGGCGGGCGGTGGGTTGAGGCTACTGTTGAAAAACTGAAACGGGGGCTGGCATGATTGATCTTGCTAAAACCCGCGCATTCTTCCAGAAGCGATTTGTTGACAACGTAGGGACAATTGGCGTTCCAGAGGCGCAAGTCGTTTGGGAAAACGTGACAGATGATGGCGTTGACAAAACGGCAACGTGGGTCCGATTTAGCTGGACATCCATTGGGAATGAATTTCGCACGTTCGGCGAGGGCGGAATGATTGAATTTACAGATATGGGGACGATTGAAATTTTCCTCCCCATTACAGGGAAAACGCAAGGTACAAAAACGGCTCTTGATATTCAAAAACAACTGCTTGAACTCTACAAAATTGGAACGCAGGGGAAAGCTGATACAGATATCGCGGTCTACGTTGATACGACTAGGCCATTAACATTAGGACAATTCGATTCTGCATACCATCGTGAGGCTATGCAGTTCGTTTATCGGGCCTGGACCCCAAATTGAAAGGAAAACGATTATGACTGATCCATGTGGAATTGCAAACGGGACAGGTACGACCCTATCGCGCATTGCAGAAGTGACTCAAAAGACGACCCCGGCTGGAAACTTTACGCCCTTGCGGTGTAATAACCCCGGCGCACTTGGCCCGCAAAAGACCTCTATCGAATCGGAAGAAGTGACCCCGGATCGACAAGACATTGATTTTCGGCACGGCTTCGAGTCAGTGACGGGTGACATTGTTTGTGAGCTGATTGGCGGGAACGCCGACGACCTGATTGCGGCCGCGTTTGGCGGCGCATGGCAAGCACCGACGTATACGGGCGGGGCGTTGACCGAAGCGGATGGCGGCGGAACGGCCCCTATAGAGATTATCACGCGAACCACTACGACGTGGGCCGGAGACGATTATCGAGTCGGCGATATTCTCTTACTGACGACCGACACGACAAACGAAACGGAAGTTTACGTTACCGCAAACACGGCATCAAGTGGCGTTGATTTGGAAATCACCACGGTTGACGGCGAGAACTTCCCCGCAATCACCGTTGTTGATTCTATCGAACTCGTCGGCGAGCGCGTTGACATCGACAATGACGCGATGACGACGTTTAGTTTCGAGCGTTACCAGTCGGACATTGACAAGGCGTTCAATTTCCAAGGCGTTGGCGTGAACACGTTTGCCATTGCTATCCAGCCGGATGTAATGACTCAAATGACCTTCGGGCTTTTGGGCATGGCATTTGACGCGACCACTGCAACGGAGAAGACGCTTGACGCGGCGACTACGAACTCGCCTATCACCTCCAACCCGTCCGGCGGCTTTGTGCTGGTTGACGGGGCGACGGTTGGCCATATCACCGGAATCAACACGAACCTTGACAATGGGCGCGTTGGAGAGCCGGAGGTTGGAACAAATACGGCAAGTTGCTTGCAAGAGGGAACAGCGAACATGACGGGCGATATTGTGGTATGGCTGGTTGATGGCACTTGGTGGGACCGATTCAAGAACGAAACGGAATTCTCCGTTGTTTACGCGGCCCCCGACCCCGACGGGAACTACTTCAACATCGTGCTTCCCCGTTGCAAGCTGACTGACTACACGGCCGACATTGGCAAAAACGGCTCGATCCCGCAGACCGTGAACATTAAAGCACTGAAAGACGAAATCACTGGTACGACCGCAAGTATTCAAGGCACTTGGCGGCCGTAATAACCCTAGGCAGAAACACGAAAGGAAACAGGCATGAACTTTGAACAACTGAACACGATTGACAAGGCGAACGAAGGGGTTGTCCTCGATGTACTCGATCCGCGCACTGGCGGGTTGTGGGAAGAGGACGGCAAAGTAGCGAAAATCAGGATTTTCGGCGTTGACTCGAAAGAGTTTGAGAAACTTGACAAAGAAGCGTCCGCTGATGCTTTCAAATCGCTGCGGAACAAGGGGGAAAGCAAAGAATCCCCCGTAGAAAAAGAGATTGAACGTTGTATTAGGCTTACCGTCGATTGGGAAAACATTGGCGATGACACCGGCCCGGTCGATTTCAACTACAAAAACGCGAAGAAATTCTAAACTCATTGCCCGTGGGCGCGGGACCAGGTGCTAGCTTTCGCGGGGGACCGGGAAAACTACTTTCGCGGAACTGATTGATTCTGCCTACCGGGAAGCAAAGAAGCAATTCGAGCTTTCCACCTTGCCTGGGGGTGGGCCTTCCGAGGCCCACCTTCAGACGCTGGCTAGAGCGCGGGGAATAACAATTGAAGAACATGTTGGCAGCGACAAAATGCCGAATTGGGAAGATGAGATTTCCTATTTGCTTGCCATTTTTGGCGAGTTGTCGGGAAGCCGGACAATTGGATACGCGAGCATCAACCCTATTAGCTATTCTGAAATAGCATCATGGCAACAGGTTTCGGGGATCGTCCTCGATCCTGTTGAGCGAAAGATAATCAAGAAAATAGATCAAGCATTTTGCGAGGTGATGAATGCCCGACATGACAGCAATTGAAGTACGGATGATTACAAAGTCCGTAAAGGACGGGGTTAAAGACCTTAGCCGTGTTTCTGCGTCCGCCAAGAAAACGGATTCCGCTACTAAAAAGCTGAACACTACGAATAAGAAAATGAGCGGTATTTATAAGGACGTTAGCGGGCGGCTACGAGAGGCAAACGGAAGGTTTAAGGAACAGGGCAAGGCTACAAAGGCATTGCATGGCGGAATTCTTAGGCTTGCTGGCGCGTATCTTACTTTCAGGGCCGCGCTTCGTATAATCAGAAACCTTGCGGAATTCTCTGATAAATTGCTCGAACTCAAGGCAGTTTCCGGCGCAACAGAAGATCAGCTTGAATCTATGACGACGGTGATTTTGAGATTAGGCGCGACTACACGGTTTACTGCAACAGAGGTTGCAGCGGCTATGACGAACCTTGCCCGTGCTGGTTTTAGTGCAGAAGAGTCTATGGCGGCGGTTGCGAGTACACTAAATCTTGCTCAAGCTGGCGTGATCGGGATTGCGGAAGCTGCCAAGATTGCCTCAACTTCCGTTCGACAGTTTGGCCTTGAGGCGCAAGACGTAGGCCGCATTGCCGATGCTCTCGTAACGGCTGCGAACAACTCTAATACGACTGTCACTGGGCTTTCAGAGGCGATGAAGTTTGCCGGGCCGGTCGCGAGGGCACTAGGGATTTCTATCGAAGAAACTGCGTCTCTTTTGGGCGTTCTCGCCGATGCTGGTCTCGATGCAACGCTTGGCGGGACGGGTCTTAGAATGACGATGCTCCGCCTTGCCGCGCCAGCATCCAAGGCAAGGAAAGTTATAAAAGAGATGGGGCTTTCATTGGCTGATATCGACCCGCGCATTGTCGGGGTCGAAGGGGCGATGCGCAAACTTGCAGAGGCGGGACTTGATGTTACGTC
>JAFCZZ010000638.1 GCA_019314085.1 Deltaproteobacteria bacterium
CCTATACCGGGCCATGAAAATATCGTTTCCACGACTACCGAACCGAGAATCAGTGCGCCGAAGACGCCGAACATCACCGTCACCACGGTGATGCTGGCATTCTTGAACGCGTGCAACATTATAACGGAGATCTCGGGGACTCCCTTGATCCTCGCCATGACCACATATTCGCTCTTCAGGGCATCGAGCATTGACGATCTGCTCAGACGGGTAAAGAGGGCGATCGGATAGAGACTCATGCAGAAGGCGGGCATGATGTAGTGAAGGGGTGTGCCCCGGCCCGCAATGGGCAGCCAGCGCAGGGTCACGCCAAGGAAGAGGATCAGCATGACCCCCACCCAGAACGCCGGCAACGACATCCCCGCCAGGGCGAGGACCCTGCCGAACCGGTCAATCCACGAATCCCGCTTGACCGCCGAAACAATTCCGATGGGGATCCCCACACAGAGCGACAGGATGAAGGCTACCACGCCGAGCTGGAGAGTAGCCGGAAAGCGTTTCAAAAGGACGGTAAGCGCCGGTTCGGAGTACCGGAAGGACAGGCCGAAATCGCCATGGAGGACGACATTTTTTACGAAATTTGCGTACTGGTGATGGAGCGGTTTATCGAGGCCGAACTTCTCCGTCAGGACCTTCTGATTCCGTGGGGTCGCGTCGGGGGGAAGCATGATCGCCACGGGATCGGCACCCCCCAGACGAAAGGAAAAAAAGACCACCGTCAATACGATGAAGATCGTCACCAGCGCTATGATGATACGTTTGAGTATAAATCCCTGCATGCCACCGTCACTCCCAACTGTCTATGCCATTTGTGTCTTCCCGCGACGACGGTTCGTGGGGTTCCCTTCCCGGGGTCACCCCGGATCTTCACCTGCCCGTCATAATATCGATCACGACTCCCCGGGCGCCGTTATTTGACGATCCTGATCGTGTGAACATTCACCAGAAATGCCTCCTGCGGCGTCCAGTTATACTCGACGCGATCGCTGGTGCGCGTTTTCATCGAGTATGGCGTGAATTTTATCCAGAAGTTTCAGACGTTTCGACTCGTCAAGCTCGTGGGCCTGCGCGTAGCAGAGGGCGTCGAGTTCTTCCTTCCTGGGGCGATTGGTATCCGAACAGTAGGGACTCGTGCTCACGATCGACAGGAGAAGCCGCGTGCTGGGATCGCGGCCGCCGCCCCAGACGTAGAGACGTAGGGGTCCGATCTTGGGGTCCTTGGTCCGGGAATAGGTCGCCGCCGTGCCCTCTTCGAGCTTGCGGAGCTTCACCGTGATCCCCACATCCGTGAGATACTTCTGCAACGCCGCGGCGATGAGGGATGAATTCGGCGTCGAACTGGTGTAGGTCAGCATCAGGGGATAGCCGGGTGTATACGTTGATTTTTTGAGGTATTCCCTGGCCTTCTCGAGATTGAAGATATAGCTCACTGCGGGATCGTAGCCCAGCTCCGATTTGCTGGCATACCTGAAGAGGGGATACCCCTCTCCCAGAAATATTCTATCCACAATCTCCTGGCGGTTGATGCCGTACCGGATTGCTTAACCGAGGTCAGAATCCCGCATAATGGGATCCGCGTAAGGGTTTGCGGCCAGACCGATCAGGCTGGGCACCGTGCCACACCGCTTGATCTTCACATGCCTGTTCCGCCGGAGCCGTTTCATCTGGTGCGGCAGGATCCCGCCGACGATATCCAGTTCGCCCGTTTCAAGCATGGCAACCCTGCTTACCTCATCGGGGACGACGACAAACTGGAGATACCTGAAGTTGGGCGGATCAATCCCGAATACCTTTTTCAGGCGCTCGTATCTGGTGTAATTGGGATCGACCTCCAGGGTTATGGACTCCCCGATTTTCCGCTCGACAAACCTCAAGAGACCGCTCCCCACCGGGTGTTTCCTGAATTGCTCGCGCCCCACCCTGTCATAATACTTCTTCGAACAGATCCCGATCCACATCAGCTCCCTCCAGGCCGCATAGGGCTCCCAGAAATGAAAGATGAAGGTATAATCGTCCAGGACTTCGATCGATTCGATTTCATCCAGCGGACCTGCCATCATGTTGGCGTTTTGTGGATCGAGACACTGTTCGTAGGTCCACTTCACATCATGGGCCGTGACCGGGTCCCCGGTATGAAATGTGGCATCATTGTAGATCTTGACTTTGATATCCTTCGGATTAGTCATCACCTCAATAGATTCGGCGAGT
>JAFCZZ010000205.1 GCA_019314085.1 Deltaproteobacteria bacterium
CACCAGGCATAAAAGTCTCCCCCGCGATCCCCGAGCGCAATCGGGGATCGAACAAGGGAAAGGTTTCGCCTTCATTTATTTGAAGAAATCGTAGACCTTGCTTATAATATTTTTCTTTTGTTCGGGCTTCTCCACCGTTTTGGGAGTCGCAGCAGGGGCAGGGGGTGCCGGAGGCCGTTTCACAGCGACGTGCTCAGCCGGACGCGTTCCCTCCCGGGGGGACTCGGAAGCGGGTTGTCCGTTTCCTCCGGGCCGTGCCTGCCGAGGGCGTCTTCTCCTTCGGGCCGGTCTTCGGGCAGCCGGTTTGGCCTCCTCCTCGGCGCCCTCAACCGTGACCGTGACCGGGGCCTGTACCTCGGGAACAACCGCTTCCCTCTTCACCGTCTTGGACTGGAATTCACCCCACAGGAGAGCGGGATCCCCCGAGATAATCACGGAAAGACCATGGAGCGCCTCCAATTTGCTTATCTGGCTTCTCTTCTGGTTAAGGAGATACGCGGTCACCTCCGGCGGAAGCGTAACGGCAATCTCCGAAGACTGCTCCTTTACCGCCTCGGCTTTGATCCTCCTCAGTGCTCTGAGTGCCAGATATTCCACGGATGGTCTCATGCCACTCCCGCTGCAGTAGGGGCAGACCGAATAACTGATCTCCTGTATCGTAGACTGCTTCTTCTGACGGGACAGCTCCAGCATGCCGAACCGGGATATTTTTGCCAGCTGTATCCTGGACCGGTCACTCTTCATCGCATCCCTGAAGGTCTTCTCCACCTGGGTAATGTGATCCTTGTTCATCATGTCGATAAAATCGACCACGATCAGCCCTCCGAGGTCCCGCAGACGAAGCTGACGGGCTATCTCTTCCGCCGCCTGAATGTTCGTCTTGTACGCGGTTTCCTCCACATCGCGCTTCTTCAGGCGGCCCGAGTTCACATCGATGGTGATCCCCGCTTCCGTGGGTTCTATGACGATGGAGCCCCCCGATTTCAGGTTGACACGCGGCTGGTATATCTCGTTTATCTGGTCCTCGATATGAAACTGATCGAAGAGCGGCGTCTCCTCCTTGTAGAGCTTTATCATCCTCACATTGCGCGGCGCAACGGTCTTGCAGTAGGCCCTCATCTTCCGGGCGGTTTCGGGATCATCAACCAGTATCTCATTGATGTCCGATGTAAAATAATCCCTGAACGCCCGAATGGCGAAATCGGTCTCCAGGTATATCAGTCCGGGGCCTGCCGTCTTCTCGGAGTTCTCCTTTATGTCCTTCCATAACCTGGTCAGCATCTGATAGTCTCGGACCAGTTCCTGCTTCGTCCTGTTCATGCCGGCGGTGCGGACGATAAACCCCATATCCTCTTTCTCCGTTATCTGGTTCACCACCGACTTGAGCCTCTTCCTGTCCGCCTCATTCTCTATCTTGCGGGAAATGCCGCTATTCTGCCTGTTGGGCATGAGGACAAGATAGCGACCCGGGAGCGATATCTGCGTTGTCAGCATGGCCCCTTTGGCTCCCTTTTCTTCCCGCATGACCTGTACCAGCAGTTTTTTCCCTACCGGCAATTTTCTGTTCTCACTGAAGTACTCAGGGGCAACGTCGCGCAGAGGCAAAAACCCGCTCTTGCCGGCTCCATATTCAACAAAGGCCGCCCGCAGCCCCTGTTGAACATTCTGGACGACACCGTTGTATATATTGCCGGTCGTCGGTTCCCTGACAGACGTCCGTATGTTGTAGTCCACCAGATTGCCCTCCTCTATAACGGCCATCCGGCTTTCCTCTTCATCTATCGTATTAATAAGCATTTTTTTCGTCATTATAATCCTCTTTCTGTAGACATATCATTCAAACCCGTACAAGCGGGTTTCGTCTTATTTTTTGCAGTACAAATCTGTTAAAACACATCCGGAGAGCCCTTCCCCTCCCTGATAATCTCAGGGATATCATCCACAAGGCTCACAACGGTCGACAGCTCCGGTGCGAGGATGCCGCCATCTATCACCAGGTCTACGGAGCGACCAAGCTTTTCCTCTATGATTTCCGGATCCATCAATATCTCTCCCTCGGGCAGCTTTACCGTGGTGCTGATGATCGGACCCCCGAATTCCCTGACAAGGGAAAGACATACCTCATTGTCCGGTATCCGGATCCCCACCTCTTTCCTCTTGGGGAGGAGGATCTTCGGAACGAGCCGGGATGCCCCCAGTATGAACGTATATGGACCGGGAAGCAGCCGTTTCATGATCTTGTACGCATAGTTGGTCACTACGGCGTAATTGCTTATATCACTAAGATCGGCACAGATAAAGCTGAAAGGCTGCCCCTTGCTCCTCCTCTTTATCTCATATATCTTCTCGATCCCCCGTTCATTGAACAGGTCGCATCCCATCCCATACGCTGTGTCTGTTGGGTAGACCACGATGCCGCCCTCACCCAGCACCTGGGCGGCCTTTTTTATCAGCCGCATTTGGGGATTTTTATCATGTATCTTCAGCAGCATAGCCGTTACCCCTTCTTTATCCTCAGCAGGGCCTTCACCTCGGAGCCGCCCAGGATAAGCGAGCTCAGAACAAATACTGAGAATCCCACCACTATCGTCACAACCAGGAACAACAGCCTTTCACCAAAGGAACCGGCACTGTCCCATCCGAGCATGGCCCCTGCGATACCGATCGACACCCCCATAACCCCCGATGCCAGCGTTGTTCTGGATACCGATATCCAAAAATCCTTCTGAAGGAACGACCCTACCCGTTTCCCTAATATCACGGCAAGGACAATGATATTGACCGCCGAGGCAATCGAGGTGGCAAGCGCAAGACCACTGTGCCTCATCGGAAACATGAGCAGGAGAGCCGTGATAACATTCACGAGAAGTGCCACGACCGCGATCTTCACCGGGGTTCTGGTGTCCTGCAGGGCGTAAAAGGCGGATACGACAACCCGTATGCATGAAAAGGCCCACAGGCCGACGGCATAATACAGCAGGGCCTGGGCGGTAAGGACCGTCGATGCGGCATCGAACTGCCCGCGCTGAAAAAGGACGGATATGATCGGAACTCGAAGGATGATCAGGGCCACCATCGCCGGTATCGTGACAAACAGGATCAGCCTCAGCGAGAACGATATCGTCCCCTTCAGTCTCTCATAGTCTCCCCCGGCTGCCTGCTCCGAGAAACTGGGGAGCGCCGCCGTCCCCACCGCAATCGCAAAGACACCGAGCGGGAGCTGTACCACTCGGTCGGCATAGTACAGATACGATACACTCCCTCCGGGGAGAAGGGACGCCAGAATGGTACCTATCAATATGCTTGCCTGATAGACGGCGGCGCCGAACACCGCCGGAAGCATCAGGAAACCGATCCTCCTTACCCCCGGATGGCCGAAATGAAAGTTCGGTTTCAGCCGCGCCCCCACCTTGAGCAGAAAGGGAAATTGCATGGCAAGCTGTAGAATCCCCCCCACCATAACACCGACGGCCAGTGACAGTATCGGCTCCGCAAAAAAATCCCTCAGGGCAAATACGGAGGCTATCATGCAGATATTGAGGACCACCGGTGCGAGGGCCGGGGCCGCAAAATGCCGCAGGGAATTGAGGATGCCCATGCACAGCGCCACCAGAGATATAAAGAATATGTAAGGAAACATGAGGCGGGTAAGGAATACCGTCAGCTCGTACTTGTCCGGAACGTCGGTAAACCCGGGCGCCATGACCATGACGATCCAGGGGGAGAGCAGTATGCCCGCCACCGAGACCAGCGCCAGGACAATGGAGAGAAGGGTGAAGGCAACACCGGCAAGTTCGAGGGCCTCCTCTTTTGACCTTTTCTTGAGATACTCGGTAAAAACCGGGATAAAGGCTATGGTAAGAGACCCCTCGGCGAACAGACGCCGGAGAAGATTGGGGATCCTGAAGGCCACGAAAAAGGCGTCGGTGGCCAACCCGGCCCCGAAGAATCCCGCGACCACCACATCCCGGATGAAGCCGAACACCCGGCTAAGCAGGGTTGCAAGTCCGACAACCCACGCCGCCTTGACTACACGGGTATTTTCTGTTTCTTTCCGTTGAATCAAATTTTGTGCGCTATCCTATTTTTCCACCCTGTACTCATCGATAGCCGTATAACCGGCATCCTCGAGAACCTTGTGAAGATCATCAATGTTGTCCGTATTCACCCGGACAAGTGTGGATCGAACATCGCTGTTATCTTCGTCTATAGTGGAAATAATGGAGACTATCGTAAGCCCCATATCGTTTATGATACCCGCCACCTTTGCTATCTCACCCG
>JAFCZZ010000206.1 GCA_019314085.1 Deltaproteobacteria bacterium
GCTCACATCGATTATGATCAATGCGGAAGTTCCTGCCACCTGTGATACCCTGGGGCCAGAAAACAAACTCATCTTTGCCCCGGGGTTGCTGAGCGGTACAAGCCTGGTGAATACGAGCCGAATATCCATCGGAGCAAAAAGTCCTCTTACAGGCGGTATCAAGGAGAGCAACGCCGGTGGAACCGTGGCCGCCGCCCTCGGCAAACTGGGAATTAACGCCATCGTCATTGAGGGGCAGGCGCCTGAAGGCGAACTGTATATCCTCAGGGTCGATGGAAATGGGCTGACGGAGCTGGAATCAGCTGTGGAATACAAGGGGTGCCGCACTTACAGTCTTGCCGGGAAGCTCTTTGAACGCTACGGAGACAAGAACTCTCTTCTTTGTATCGGACCCGCCGGTGAGTACCGGTTTGCCTCTGCCTCGATTCAGTCTTCCGATGTCGACGGCCGCCCCTGCCGGGCAGCCGCCCGGGGAGGGCTTGGCGCCGTCATGGGGGCAAAGGGCCTCAAGGCGCTAGTGGTGGATCAGCGGGGAAAAAGCGCCGATGTGATCGAGGATCCTGAAGCCTTTAAAGAGGCGGCAAAAACTTTTGCGAAGGCCCTGCAGGCCGATAAATTCTGCAGCCAGATGCTGCCGGCCCACGGCACAGCTGTGCTGGTTTCCATCGTCAATTCCATGGGAGCCTTCCCCAGCCTGAATGCCACACGGGGCGTTATGGAGGGATGGGAAAAGATCAGCGGCGAGGAGCTGGCACGGATCATTCATGAACGGGGAGGCAAGACAGGCCATCGGGGCTGCAGCCAGTGCGCCATTAAGTGTTCGAATATCTTCGTGGACAAAAAGGGGGACTATGTGACGGGTTCCCTTGAGTACGAGACCATATGGTCCATGGGGGGTATGACCGGGATCGATGACCTCGATGTCATTGCCCGATTGGACTATCTCTGTGATGACATCGGTGTCGATACCATCAATACCGGCGTTGCCATTGCCGTGGCAATGGATGCGGGATACCGGAAGTTTGGCGATGGCCAGGCGGCCATTGCAATGCTTGAAGAGATCGGGAAGGGGACCGAATTCGGAAAAATCCTCGGGAACGGTCCCGTACCAACAGGGAGGCACTTCAACCATCACCGAGTACCGGCGGTGAAAGGGCAGAGCATATCGGCCTATGATCCACGGGCATTGCAGGGATTCGGGGTAACCTATGCCACATCGCCCATGGGGGCCGATCACACGGCCGGTGGTGTTCTGGGAGACTACTTGACGAAAAAACTGAACCCACTCGAAGCAGAAGGACAGGTTGAGGCTTCACGAACGGCCCAGATTGTCTCGGCTGCCGTAGACAGTGTCGGGCTTTGTCTGCTCGCGATGTCCGTACTGGCATCGCCGGATGGGGCCCAAGCCTTTGTTGCAGCGATCAATGCAAAACTGGGAACCACCTTCAGTTTAGATGAAATATTCGGCTCCGGCGTCCGGATACTGATGGCCGAAAGGGAATTCAACAAGAAGGCTGGTTTTACCGATCAGGATGACCGGCTGCCGGAATTTTTCTCAACAGAACCCTTGCTTCCACACAACACCGTCTTTTCCGTGGAAGATGAAGATATTGATACAACGTTCAATTTTCAGTAAAGCAATAAAAGAAAGGTCGGGGATGCGCCCCGACTTTTTATGAAACAGTTTTCGATACAAACAGGCCGAAAACAACTTCGGATAGTAATCCGTATAAGATAAAGATATTGACTAAAATAAGATGCAAAGCAGATTATACCACCCTCGGCAGAAAGGCCAAGGCTTTGGAAGGGCGTTGTACTTGGACGGAAAAGGATGTTGTTGTCATTGCAGAGAAAGATTCGGCGAAGCGACTGTTTTCTTGATGGAAGTCGTTTATAAAATTGAAGGAGATCATAATGGGTATGATTGACGGTGGAACACTGGTCGGAAAGGCCCTGCTAAATGAGGGCGTGGAAAAGGCATTTGTTCTGT
This sequence comes from Deltaproteobacteria bacterium, assembly GCA_019314085.1. The sequence continues at coordinate 1,991 of JAFCZZ010000206.1, forward strand.
GCGGTGGGCACATTATGCCGATTTTCTATGGGATGAGGAATGCCGGGATTGAGATCATCGATATGCGCCATGAGGCCGCGGCGATGTACGCGGCCATAGCATACACGAGGGCCTCCGGAAAAGCGGCGGTGGTGGTGACCACTGCGGGGCCGGGTGTGGGGAATACACCGGCGGGAATGATGGAAGCGGGGTCATTGGGAATTCCACTCCTTCAGATTGGCGGTGCCGTGGCGATGGAGAAAAGAGATGCGGGAGATCTGCAGGATATGTCGACACTGAATCTCATGGAAACCTGCTCCAAGTGGGCCCGGAAAATTACCAGCACGGAGCGAATTCCCGAGTATGTGTCTATGGCCTTTCGTTATGCCTGGGCTACGGCGCCGGGCCCGGTATACCTTGAGATCCCCACAGATCTTTTATTTGCCCAGGTGGACGAGGCTCAAATACAATTTCCGGTGAAGTATCGTACCGACGCGATTCCCTATGGCGATCCGGCCCTTATCAATGCCGCGGCAAAACTCCTGGTAAATGCGCAACGCCCGGCAATGATGGTTGACGATGGCGCCCGCTTCAGTATCGGGGATGATGCGGCGACCGTCACGGCACTCTCCGACCATCTGAAGATGCCGGTGGGTTTTACGGGAAATCTGTGCCGGGGACTGTTCGGTGATGAGACAGAACATCCATTGTTAAAAACCGATGCAACCGGTAATGCTGATGTGATTCTGGCACTGGGATGTCGATATGATTTTCGAATGGGTTCGGGCGCCCATTATCCGGCAGATGCGAAGGTCATCCAGGTCCATACCGACATGGCACAGATCGGTTTCAACCTGAGGGCGGATATTGGTATTGTCGGGGGCTCAGGTCCTGTTGCAGGCCAGTTGCTGGAGGCCGTCACAAACAGGCAGCCTGAGCCGCGGGATGCCTGCTGGACCGGACAGAGCCTGGAGAGGGGGAAGACGAGGGTCCTTGACGTATTAAATATACGCAAAGATCCCATTCACCCCGGGCGTTGTGCCTACGAGGTATCCCGATTTCTGGACGAAGAGGCCCGGGACTGGACGCTGGTCATCGATGGTGGAGAGGCCGGCGTCTGGATGAGCATCGCGTCGACGGCCTATCGCCCGGGTCAGATCCACGGTTCAGGGGCCAATGGAACAATCGGTACGGGACCCGGCCTGGTCATCGGGGCATGGGTGGCACACCGGAAACCGGTACTGTGGTACACCGGGGACGGGAGTTTCGGGTTTTATACCATGGAAATGGATACGATGGCGAGGCTGGGGATCCCGGTGGTGTGTGTGATCTCAAACGACTCGGCGTGGGGAATGATCAAATTGGCGGAGAAATACATCCGACCGGATGAGGTCGAAGATAAGGGGCATTGCAATGTGGAGCTTCATCATATGAGAGCGTATGAGAAGCTGGTGGCGGTGTGGGACGGATATGGCGAGCGCGTGACAGACCCCGGGGAGATCATACCCGCCATCAAGCGGGCGGCAGCCAACGGTAAGCCGTCAATTATCAATGTAGAAGTAGACCAGGTAAGCCTGTCGCCTTTTATCGCGGGTTTCGCAAACATGGTTAAACCCTCTGAATAGATCGGGCTACAGGGCATCACTGGTTGGCCCTGTTCGGAAGGGATAATCCCAATGAGCATCCATGAGGCTTTCACATCAAGATTGGACATATCCAAAGGCGTCAGGCCGTAACTCTTTTATTTGCTGCAGATCGGGAGGTATTTCATGAGGGGTGAACGTAAATCCATCTTTATCACCGGGGCCGCGAGCGGTATTGGCCGGGCGACTGCCAGGCTTTTTGCCAGGAATGGCTGGTTTGTCGGCATTTTTGATGTGAATGAGCAGGGCCTTGAGGCCCTGGTATCCGAAATCGGGGCCGAAAACCGCCACGCTGCCACGCTGGATGTCTCAGATCGGGCCGCCTATCAGGCGGTCCTGAAAGATTTTGGCGACAAGACCGGGGGCACGCTGGATCTTCTGTTTAACAATGCAGGGATCGGGAAGGGGTCCCTGTTCGGAGAAATGGACTTTGCAGATATCGAAAAAATCATTCAGGTCAATCTGATGGGTGTGGTGATAGGAATTCACGCCGCTTACCCGATGCTGAAAAATACCCCGAATTCCCTGTGCTTTACGACCTCTTCTTCATCGGGAATTTTGGGTGTGCCGGGAATTGCCACGTATTCCGCAACAAAACATGCCGTCAAGGGGCTGACCGAGGCCTTGTCTATTGAGTTTAGCCTCTTTGGTATCCGGGCCG
>JAFCZZ010000207.1 GCA_019314085.1 Deltaproteobacteria bacterium
ATAGCTTCATCGGCCGTGACTCTGAACGTGGCGATACAGAGCTCGGCTGTGACGCTTGACGTGAACATCGCCTCGAGTGCTGTGACGCTGGACATCAACGTCACAAACCCCGTGCTCCAGGTGGGTCAAACCAAGCCGTGTCTGGCGTTCGATGGCGTGGACGACTGGGTTAGAGTTGAGGATGCACCGAGTCTCAGAAGCCCGAACAGTCTTACCATCATAATGTGGATATACCCCCTAGAAAACTCCGCAGAGTCTCTTATCCAGAAGGGCACGTCGCTGTCTAACTACGACTACTATTTGGACTTGAAGGACGGAGTTTTTCGCTATACGTTCATAGGTACGGATGACTCGGTTAACCCACATCCTTTTAACTTGCCTGTCTCCGTTAATCGGTGGCACTTCATAGCTTTAACGAGAAGCGGAAGCGACGTAGTTGCATATGTCGATGAAAACTCGGATTCTTGGACTGCTCCGTTAGACGCTAAGGACAGTGGTGGATGGATTGAAATCGGTCAACGTGCAGGAGGACATGGATATGACATATGGTTCCCCGGCAGAATCGCCTCTGTCCTCATCTACAACCGGCCCCTTACACCAGAGGAAATCCAGCACAACTACGAGAACCCGCAGAGCCCCGTGACGAAGGGCCTCGTCCTCTGGCTCAACTTCGACGAAGGCTCCGGAACCGTGGCCCACGACAAATCTGGCAACGGAAACGACGGGACGATTTACGGAGCCACTTGGGTCAGCGAGGCTGGAGAGGTTCCAGCGTTGGTGAACGTGAACCTGTCAGCCCAGACCGTCACGATGGAGGTCAAGATAGTGGCGAGCGAGGTCACCGTGGATGTAAACGTCGTCGGGACGGTGAACGTGAACATCACCGAGGCCATAGTGAACATATCAGCACTCAAGCTAATGGACGAGGGGGCATTACTCGTCAAGTCCAGCTGGTGCTCAGAGGGATATACGACTACGCTGTACACCGTCCCGACAGGCAAGAAGGCGTACATATACCTCGCACACCTCACGGTCAAGTCCACGTCCACAACGACTGAAGGCAACGGTACCCTATACGTCTACGACGGGACAAACGAGTACATACTGATAAAGCTGTACGTGGACCCAGACCACCCGTGCATGTCAGACTCCATGGCGTTCACGTTGCTAAAACTGCTGGAGGGGTGGGAGGTGAGACTGTACGCAGAGGCGTCCGCAAGGTGCGACGGCTCGGTAATCCTCGTCGAGGTTCCTGCATGATGGGGGTGTAAGCCATGCCAAAATACATCCCACGCAAAGAGAAGAAGTTGCGTAGAAAGTGGAAGTGCCCAGGCTGTGGCATAGAGTTCGAGACCGTGGTTAAAGGCGATGAAGTCACCTTCCTGTACAGGGGTAAAGCGCTCGGTGGCTGTGGAGGGACGTGGGAGAAGGTTAGGGTCGTGTGTCCAAACTGCAAAGGTTATATAGAGTTTACACGTGAAGAACTACTCGGTGGAAAGCCGTGGCCCAGGCAGGCGTGAGCGTCCAAGTAAGCCTAAAGGAAATCTACGTCCGGCTGTGCAAGAAATGCAAGAAGAAGGTCAGGGACTTGGTGAGGGAGAAGCTGACGGATCAACTTGTGGAGCAGAGCATACTGGGAGGTGAAGGGGAACGCTCTGGCTCACAGTCGTGAAGACCGTGCTGGCTGGAGCCGCCAGCGGAGCCGTGACAGCCCTCTTAGGCTACGCCAAAAACTCAACCCTCGAGGACTTCAACCCCAAGAAAGCCCTACAAACGATAGCCGTCGGAGCCGTGGTAGGCGGAATAGCAGGCTACTACGGGTGGACCTACACACAGGCTTATGAATGGGCTGGAAGCATGGGCATAATCACCGTCACCGAGTACGTGAAAAAGGCCATACTGCGTCGCATCGGCCTGACGGGATGATGGGCCTGCTGTGGAGCCTCACAGTAACCCTGTTTTTCCTCTACTCCATCGCCAGATACCACCGTGAGGCATTCAGAGAGGAGTAGGCTAACGTTTGGTGCATTCACGCACACACTCAGCGATGAGCAAAGCCCCCACAACGACGCCCCACACCGTCATCACGTACTCAGCCCAATAGATCACCGGGTTGGGCTCGTACCACACCCAGCCGTTACCATACAAAGTCAGCATAACCAGCACGGTGACGGCTAAACTGAACAGACATATCAGACACGACAGCTTCACAGCCATCCACAGCCAAAACCGCCTAACCCCCTTCATCACGCATCACCGAGATGGAGCTCCTACCCCCTAAGCTACGAGCTCCCATCTGGCTCCGCCGAGGTGCTTAATCAAGTGGAAGGCTGTGAACGTCCTTAGCCACCTCTTCACGGTGCGGGGGTCTGAACCCCTGACGGCCATTATGGCCTCACGTAGGTGCTTCTCGACCACTATGCTACCTGGAGGGAGCTCCATGTAGTAGTTCCTCGTCAAGTACCTCTTGACATCCTGGTACACCTGAACCACCCGAGGAGTGGGGTTAGGCCCCTCACCCGTGAGCTGGGTTTGTGCATTTGTGTGCAGGGCTATCCAATGCTTGATAGCCCTCTCAACCTCATGTGAGAGAAGCCCCCTCTCAAACCTTCTGTACATGAATGCGATAAATTCACGAAGCATCCTGTCCGTCTCTTCACTTATGTAAACCTTAAGCTGAACCTTCCTCCCCATACACACATACCCTCCTTATACCTATATAACTATAGTACCATTCCATGTATATAAATATACCCCCGTCACACGACACAGACTATAGTACCATACCAAAAGAGCCCCAAATCCCGCTTCTTTAACCCCTGACAAGAGGGTTCGTATGCGTGCAGGGGGTCTGCACACAAATGCACAAACTACATGCGTAAAAAAAATGGGGGGGTTGGGTGTGTTTGTTGTTAGCTGTCGTCTTCGTATATTGTGAGTAGCCAGTTTTTTGGGGTTACTTTAAACATTCCCCTCTTTATGGCTTCGACGACACGTCTGTGGCCTTCCTCAGCCTCTTCCTTGGTACGGTAGCGACGACACAGCCAGCACTCAACGTTGCTGGGCTCATCGACGAAGACCATCGTCTCGTACCACAGCGGCTCGTCTGAAGTTCCGTAGTTGAGCTCGAGGAACACCGTGGAGACGACTCCTTTTAGGACGCCTATCTTTGATTTGACCTCAAACGGCGTTACGATGTGCCACCTGTCTCTGCCGAAGACGTACCCGCACTCGCAGACACGTGTGAATCCATGTTGCTCCCACGGATTGGTGTCCTCAGGCACCAGTGGAACACGCTTCAACCTAAGAAGCTCCTCGTGGGTATAGACCTTTCCACACTTACCACACTTCCACTCACCCACCATCCATCACCTCCTACCCTTCTACGTATTCGGCGAGTAGGTAGTCGATGAGCTTGGTGATGTCTCCGAGGTGGTTGGCGATGGCTTTGATTGCACAGCATCCGCTTTTTTCGCTCCATAGGGCGCACTTCTCTTTTTCGCAGCAGGACGGCATGAGGGGGCATATTTTCTCGTCAGCCATATAGGGCCTCCTCCCTAACCATCTCCCGCACTACTTTCTCCGCTACCTGGTGGGCTATTTCACGTACCTCGTACTCGTCCCTTGCCCACTCTTTAATCTCCTCGATGTCATCATCCAAGGCGTCGAGGTACTCCCTAATCTCCTTTAGCTCCTCGTTCTGCAGTCGCTTGTAGGCTTTGAACAAGGCGTCGAGGTTCTTCTCAATCGCCTCTAAGCGTTCCTCGATTTTCAGCAGGCGTTTAATCACGTAGTCGAGCTTATCCTCAGCCGTCACGCCTCACCTCCCTCCTTCACGTATTTGCACAGTATGGCGTCCCACTCCTCCCCAGCCTTGTGCTCGCAGTAGTTGCACGCATATGCGTCTATCACCTCATCCCGCCTTGGGCAGTATACAAAAGTTAGTGTGATAACGAACTTCTTCAGCCTCCTCACCGCTTTCTCAGCCATGCTTCTTCCTCCTGCTCCTCATCTCCGCCACCTCGCATATCCTAACCACGACGTCGTACAGGCGGTTTATGAACTCCTCAACGTTCTTCACGTAGTACGTCGAGCCCCAGCTGATAATTCCCCCATGAAGCTCTACGAACACCTTGTTACCCCGGTTCTTGATGATTAACCTATACTCCTTAGGTTTCTCTCCTTCAGCCATCACACATCACCTCTCAGCCATGTGCTTCATCTTCTCGAGGAGCTCCTTGGCAAAGTCATACACATCGTCCACGAATAGGC
>JAFCZZ010000208.1:0-1874 GCA_019314085.1 Deltaproteobacteria bacterium
GACGTGTGTGAGATGCTCGAGTCTCCCAAAAAATTCGTACGTGCCGTGAAGAACAGGGCACCGAATTTCGAGAAGGTGATCATTATTAACGCGCTCGATCTGTTGTATTTCTGGATGTACCAGCCTCGTGCCGGAAGCGCACTATCCGCAATTGTGCGGGGAATGTCTTCCGAGGAGCGCCGGATCTTTGTCCGCGCTCAATCGGTACTTGCAATGGACAGGGAGATAAGCCAGCTGTTTGTCGATGGGATTGTGGGAAGAAACTTCTCAAAGGCGCTCTCCTTTTACCTGGATCGCTCGGGTGAGTACCTGAAGGTCATACGACGAATGGCATAAGGATTCAGGGTACAGAGATATGGCACACATTATAGCCCACAGGGGCGCGCGCAGTCTCGCCCCCGAAAACACGCTGGCGGCGGCCCGCAGGGCCCGTGAGGCAGGCGCCGATCTCTGGGAAACGGATGTCACGGTTACAAAGGGCGGCGAGCTCGTGCTTCTGCACGATGAGTCCCTGACCCGCACCACCGATGTTCGGGACCGGTTCCCGAACCGCGAACCGTGGCACTGCTCGGCCTTTATCCTGCGTGAGATTCGTTTGCTGGATGCGGCCTCCTGGTTTGAGAAAGCTGACCCCTTCGGCCAAATCGCGGCGGGGGTGGTCGGGAAGGAAGACCTGTCGGCCTACCGTGGTGAAAGAATCCCCACGCTGCGCGAAGCCCTCCAGTTTACACGTGACACCTCCTTCCCCGTTAATCTGGAATTGAAACGTCTCCCCCCGGCCCTGCAAGGGTTCCCCCTCGTTGAACGGGTACTGGCGATGATCGAGACCCTTGGAATGGACCATGGGCTCGTTACCATCTCTTCCTTTCACCATGAATGGCTGCGAGAGGTGCGGACGCGAACCACCTTGATTGCGGTCCAGGCCCTCATCGGCGATTCCGAGGCCGATCCCCCGGACTGGGGGGGAGATCTGGAATTTGGAACGTACAACGTCCACAGCACCCTGATAGACGAAGAACAGGTTCGCCTGGTAACGCAGAGGGGCATATCCCTGAATCTCTTCACCGTGAATGAAGAGGAGGACCTGCTTCGATTCACCCGGGCTGGGGTGACCGGCCTGTTCACGGACTTTCCGCAGAGGGCGGTTGCTCTCTTGCGGTAGCTGTCTGTCCTTGCTCCGGTCCTCTTCCCGTCGCTTCCTGCAGCGGTATTTCAGCGCTTGCATTGGCATTGGTATTTTAGTAAGGAAAAGAGTAATATCCAGTTATTATGACAATCGGTGATCTTCTATGATCAGGACGGACGTCATTATTATCGGAGGCGGTTCCACGGGCTGCGGGATAGCGAGAGACCTGGCGCTCAGAGGCATACCGCACTGTCTGATCGAGAAGGGTGATAACGACCCTGAAGCGGCGGCCGAGTGTATTGCCGAGAACAGGATCCTGCGCAAGATCGGCAGAAAATGCGTGGAGCAGACAGGGGGACTGTTTGTGCGTCTCCCCGGCGACTCGAAGAGATTCAGGGATCTGTTCCTGAAAGGGTGCGAGGAGGTGGGGATCGCTACCGAGGAGCTCTCCCCGAGCAGGGCGCTCGATCTTGTTCCCAAACTGAACCCGTCTCTGGAAGAGGCGATCAGGGTTCCCGATTGCTCCATCGATCCCTTCAGGCTGTGCATGCTGAACATCACCTCGTCTCAGAAGCGAGGCGGCCAGATCCTGACCCACCACAGAGTCATAGAGATTATCCGAGAACACGGCCGGTGCGTCGGCGTCAAGGCCCGTGAAGAGGCCACATCCGAAGTTAGGGAAATCAGGGGAAAGGTCATTGTCAATGCCACGGGCGCGTGGGGGGATCAGGTGGCGCGCCTGGCCGGC
>JAFCZZ010000208.1:1924-9930 GCA_019314085.1 Deltaproteobacteria bacterium
ATGGGGATATCGTTGTCCCGAACGAGGCGGTCTGCCTTGCCGGTACGACCTCCATGACCGTTACCGATCCCGACCGCATCAGTGTCGACCTGGCTGAAGTGGATATTATCGCCACACAGGCGCAGCAGATGCTTCCGGATTTCGGCACGACGCGGCTGATCAGAACCTACGCGGGTGTCCGTCCGTTACTGAAGGCGGATGGCGAGGACGGCAGGGCGATATCCCGGGGCTTCCGAATCATAGACCACCAGGACGGGCTGTTCAGTATCTTGGGGGGAAAACTTACCACCTACCGGCTTATGGCGGAAAAGATGACCGACAGCATCATGGCGGTCTTCGGTCTGAAGACGAAGTGCAAGACGGCGGAGCTTCCCCTTGAGGGACAGGAGGAACTGCGGGGATATCCCCTTTCCAGCCGGCTGAAGACCTTCGAAGGCATTGTGTGTGAATGTGAACTGGTGACGGCGGATGTTGTAGAGCGGGTTGCCGGTCAGATCGGAACCAGGCATATCGGAGACATCCAGCACCGGACGCGGCTGGGGATGGGGCCCTGCCAGGGGGGGTTCTGCACGTATCGGGCACTGGGGATCATGCAGGAGATGGGGAAGATGACGCCCGAGGAATCGATGCGCGTCCTCGGGGAATTTCTCCAGAGGAGATTCAAGGGGATCAAACCGGCGCTCTGGGGTGATCAGCTCCGGGAAGAACAGCTTGTTGAATATATCTACCTCGGTATCCTGAATATGGAGCAGGGGCAATGAACGCCATATACGATGTCGTGATTATAGGTGGGGGAATGTCGGGGATGATGGCGGCGGCCGCGCTCGCGGAGAAGGGCAAAAAGGTCGCGGTTATCTCGAAGGGCGATCCCGTCTGCTGCTTCTCCACCGGCTGTATCGATCTGCTCGCGGATGGAGATGATCCCCTGAGAGGCATCGGTTCTCTACCGGACAATCATCCGTATCGACTGGTTGGAGAAGACGCCATCGCTCATTCCCTTGAGCTGTTCCGGGGGATCATGTCAGAGGGGGGAGTGCCGTATGTGGGGGATGTACATGCCAATAGAAAGGTGTTGACCTCCCTGGGCAGGTGCAAGACGACCTGTCTTGTCCCCGAGACAATGGAATTTTCCGATTTCGATGCCGATGAATATATCCACGTCATATCGTTTTACAAGATGAAGGATTTCTATCCGCAGTACATTACGTCGCGATACACGAACGCCGGTTATTCCGTATTTGACCCGGGGGTTATCACCACCGCGGGGATCGCTGAGAAGTTTGAAAACAGACCGTTTCTTGAAGACTTTCTATCATGGGTGCAGGGCCTCGATATCCCGGAGGGGAGGATCGCCCTGCCAGCCGTGCTGGGGAGAGTCCTTGCCGGGGATATCTACCATGAGGTGTCCGCCGGATGCGGCAGGAAGTTCTTTGAAATACCCACGCTGCCCCCCTCCATGCCGGGGCTTCGGCTGTTCGGCGGTCTGAAAAAGGCCCTGCTGCGAAAAGGGGTCAACCTCTACTGGGGAAGGGGAATATACAGCGTTGAAAAGCTCGGGAATCGGATCGAGGCTGTCACCCTTGCCAGTGTCGGGAGGGCCATGCGTGTGGAGGGTAGGGCGTTCATCCTCGCCACCGGTTCATTTGTTAGCGGCGGCCTCCAGGCATCGATGGACACCGTCACGGAGACGGTATTCGATCTGCCTACGTATCTCCCCGGGGGGCGGGAATCATGGTTCAATGATGATTTCTTCGCCTCCGGACATGAGATAGAAAAATCCGGCATACAAGTGGACTCATCCTTCAGGCCCGTTGATACGGAGATTGAAAACCTTTACGTGTGCGGGAGCATACTGGCTTTTTCAGAGGTGATGAAATACCGGTGCGGCCACGGAATGGCCATTGCCACGGGAGTGGCGGCCGCAGAGGCGTGTGGGGGGTAGGGATAGTGGAATTTGACTTTCAACACTGCATACGATGCACCGTCTGTGTGGCAAACTGCCCCGTGTTCAAGGTGGATTCGGCCTTCCCCGGTCCCAAGCAGTCCGGTCCCGACGCCGAGCGTTTCCGCTCGGACGATGAAGAGTCCATAGACAAATGGGTACGGCTGTGCAGTCAGTGCAAGCGATGTGACGTGGCCTGCCCGTACGGTGTGAATCCGGCTGAGATCATCCTCAGGGAACAGACCCGATACGGCGAAGGGCACTTCAGACCCCTCCCGCAGCGCCTGTTTGCCAACAATTACTGGCTTGGCGCTCTGGGGTCACTCATCGCTCCCGTGGTCAACATCCTGACCCCGCGGACATTCGTAAAGAGGGTGCTCAATGTATTCGGGATATCGACCGCTATCCCGTTTCCTCGCTATCGCTTTCATTCCATGAACAGAAGCTGGCGATGGAAAGGGCGACGGAGGAGCCGGAAAAAGGTGGTCTTCTTCTACGGCTGTTTTATCAACTACAACCGTCCCGATATAGGCAGGGGGGTACGGAACCTTCTCGCGTCGCTGGGTGTCAGGGTGGTCATCCCGAGGCAGGTCTGCTGCGGTCTGCCCGCCCTGGGGAATGGAGACATGGAGACCGCCAGGAAATTCGCCCGGAAAAACGCGCGCATCCTTGCCGGGTACATAGACAAAGGATATGAAGTGATCTACACCTGCACATCGTGCGGTCTCTCACTCACGCAGGACTATCCCGGTATCCTGGGTGTGCCTGACGGCAAAAAAATAGCTGAAAACACCTATAATCTGCACGAATATATCCTGAAGCTCATGGAGGAGGAGTATATAAAACCTGTCTTTGACCCCCTGCATCGAAGGGTGGCATATCACATCCCCTGCCACCTGCGGGCATTGGGCATCGGGTATCCGGCCGCGCGGCTCTTTGAAAAGATTCCCGGTCTCGAGGTTCATATCCTTGAGGATAACTGCTGCGGACTTGCCGGAAGCTACGGATTTAAAAAGAAACACGAGAAGACCTCTACCACGCTGGGTGCCGATGCGGCGCGGGCGATCAAGGCCACCAGTCCGGACGTTCTGGTGTCGGACTGTGGGGCCTGCAAGATGCAGCTGGGATATTTTTCCGGAATTCCCGCCCTTGATCCCTCGGAGATACTCAGAGAATCCCTGAAACCCCAAAGCGGTACATGATGCCCGCCCAGTGCTTCGTGTTGTCTGAAGAGTTTCATAACCGATTCGTTTCCCAGCCCTTCAAGATGTTCCTTGAGGACGGCCCCTGAGGCCTTAATTTGAAACATCATTAATATAATCAAATATATACAGCCCAACCCCTTCATTGCACCCAAAGACAATTTCCCCTCGTACGGGAAGGCCCCTTGCGGGATAAGCCCGGTAACCAATAGGAATATCGACGGTTTTTTAAAAAACAGGCATGAAACCTAAAGATTAAATTAAATTAACCGATAAAAAAATTATGATAACGCACACACACCGTAACCCGAAACCGGACCAGTTTTCTTATTAAAAGTACTACGTATAACAGTCTTTCCCGGAGGCCCGTTGGTTTTGGGTGCGGGTAATGCACGGTGATAGCTATCTGATATTTGGAGGGTGCGTCTGGTGACGGAAATCACGATAGAAAAGATAAAAATATCTTTGGATGATCACTCTGTAACTTTTCTGGATCAAGATAAGCCAGAGGCGCCCATTGTCCTGCCTGCTGACGCGATAGACAATCTCATTACCTTCCTTTGTGCACCGAAACCTAAAACAGACGAACGGCGTATAGCATTTCGAGTCGCTATTTCCCGTTTAACCGATCTTGCTGTCAGGGTTAATTTCAAGGGCAAAACCTGGGAGGTAGACCCGGTGGATCTCAGCCTGACAGGAATCCTGGTCCAGTTTCTCAAAACAGAGATAGCGGACATCACGATTGAAACCGAAGTCGGTATAGAACTTCGGTTCGGAACGGGGAACTGAAACCGCCTGAAACCCTGATTGTTATTTACAAGGCGCTTGAAAGGCAGTGGCTTCGCAGGAGATTAAAATAGTTGTAAATTGGACGGGTCTGGATCTTCCCTGGTAAGCCATCTTCGGCACTTGGCCGAGCATCTTGATGATCTCAGGCCCCAAGGGTTTTACTTTTTTTGCGGCACAAGCTCAGTAACGAACAAGCATGTCAGGGTTTTTTGTGAAAAACAGGTATAAAGCCTAAAGATTAAACGAAATTAACCGATACAAAAATTACGAGAACGCGTGGACACCCAGGATCCAAAACCCGAAACCGGACCAGTTTTTTAAACGTATTACGTATAACAGTTTTTCCCGGAAGCCCATCGGCTTTGGATGGGGGTAATGCGCGGAGGTAGCTGTCTGATACCGAGAGGTGCGTCCGATGCCGGAAATCGTGATAGGAAAAACAAAGATCTCTTTGGAGGGCCGTTCTGTAGTTTTCCTGGATCAAGGTAAGCCAGAGGCGCCCATTACCCTGCCCGCTAACGCGATAGACGACTTCATCGCCTTCCTTCGTGCACTGAATCTTGGCACGAGCGAACGGCGTATGGCATTTCGAGTCGCTATTCCTCGTTTGACCGATCTCACTGCCAGGGTTGGTTTCAAGGGCAAAACTTGGACGGCATCACCTGTGGACCTCAGTCTGACTGGAGTCCTGATCGAATTTCCCAAAACAGAGGTAGCGGACATCCCGATTGATGCCGAAGTCGGTATAGAACTTCGGTTTGGCGATAAAGCAGCGGCGCTGAGGGGCATTGTGCGCCGGCGGCAAGGCAACCAATACGGCATTCTATTGGCGAATTCACTGCGGAACGGGGAACTGAAACCGCCTGAAGCCCTGATTGTTATTTACAGGGAGCTTGAAAGGCAGTGGCTTCGCAGGAGATTAAAATAGAGGTACCTCGCCGCCTTACTCCGGCGGGCCACCTCATCGGGCAGCCAGGAGTATCCCTTCACTATTTTTATCCGTTGTTTGATTTTTTAGCGCAGAACGGGTAGACAGGGACACGTGTGTGGCAACACCGTGTACAGAAAGAAGGATGCTGTAGACGACTCGTTTTACATTGGACGGGACTTTCCTACCAGGCCATCTTCGTCACCTCTCCGAGCATCTTGATGATCTCAGACCCGAAGGTTTTTACTTTTTTATCGGAGAGTATGCCGGCTTCGCCCAGTGACTGGACGGTGTCCGCTTCCTCTTTCGACAGATTTACGATGGTCCGGTCGGAGAGCACGAGGAACGGGGCGGTATTGGTCCTTTTTGCCGTTTCAAACCGCCAGCGGTAGAGCTTCTTCAGGCGAAGCTTCTGGCATTCCTCCAGGTCATCGTATCCGTCAATCGTGAAAAACCCGTTTGGATTGAATGTTTTCTCATGCCACCTTACTGCCGCCATCTTGTCAAAGAGTTCTTCCGCCGCTTCTTCCAGATTGTTGCGTGTCAACCTCTCCCTGAGACGGGAATAAAGGTCTATCAGGTGTCGCGTGTCAAGGGCCGCGTAATCCAGTTGTTCGTCTGTCAGGGGGCGCAGATCCCATCTCGACCGTTGAATCTTCTTGGTTTTTTTCAGCTCCACCCCCAGGTAGTCCAGGATGATTGATTTGAGAGAAAGACCCGTATCCTCCAAAATGCAGGCTGCACGGTAGGTGTCGAAGATATTTGTGAAGCTGAAGCCGTAATCCCGATTGAGCAGACGTATGTCGTTATCGCACGCGTGGATGATCTTAACGATCGCGGGATTCTCCGAGGCTTCCCCCAGAAATGAGAAGTCGATCTCCAAAAGCGGGTCGAAGATATATATGTGAGATTCCGTGGATATCTGTATCAGGCATAGCTTTTCGCGGAAGTATCTGAAGGAATCGTATTCCGTATCCAGTCCGATATGCCGTGCGCCGAGTATGTCGCGCTGCGCCGTCTCACGTTTGTCCACGCTGTCTACGAGTATCCACCCGTTGTTCATGCCATAATCCTTATCCGGTCTTGTGTGACCTGCTGAAGATATAACTTCCGGCGAAGAGGAGGACCGCCGAAAGGGGGATCGTATAGAGAAGCAGAGAGTCATGCCCCGAGAGTTTCAGAAAGAGCCCCGAAGTCCCTCCCCCTGTGACGGCAATGATTGCCCCTGCGGCATTCAGCCCGAGTCTGTGCACGTGAAATCCCAGCAGGATAGGGATGACAAGCCCCGCCGAGTAGACGGTGTATCCCAAGAGGAGAGAGGCGATGATCCCCTGCAATCTCAGTGCGATGATAAGAGAAAAGATCCCTGTGATCAGCACGCATACCCTGGATACCCTGAGCAGATTTTTCTCGTCGATTTTCAGCAGGGGGGCCAGTATGTCTGCGGTAATGATAGTGCTTGTGGTGAGCAGGCAGGTGTCTGCCGAGGACATGACCGCCGCCAGGAGGGCGACAATGACGAGACCGCTCAGCCAGATCGGGATGGTATGCATGACGAGGGCCGGCAGCGCGCTCTCCGGCTGGATCCCCGGCAGGAGCACCCGCGCGGCAATCCCCGCGCCTGTTATGAGAAACGCCGTGGGGACCATGACGAAAGCGGTCAACACGAGAGACCTTCTGGCTACTTGCGGGTCCCGGGAGCAGAAGATCCTGGAGTATATGTCCGGACCGACAAGGAATGTCGCGCCGACGAAAAAGAGGAATATCATAAGATCAGTCCACCCGAAATCGGGGCTCGTCGGAAACGAGAAGTACGAGGGCGGAAGGCTTTTTACCATTCCCGGAAGTCCGCCCGCGGCCGATATGCCGACAGTGGCGCATACGGCCACCCCCGTGATGATAAGGGTTGCCTGTATCAGATCGGTGCGCAGGATGGAATATTGACCGCCGAGCAGGGTATACGTGATAAAAACGGATCCGGCAATGATCATCAGCAGGGTGGCTTGCCCCGGCCATAACACCGACAGTATCTTCCCCGCCGCGATGATCTGCGCCGCTATGATTCCCATCCACGCGGCGGCGATCAGGACAGAGGAGATGATCCGTATCGCATTTCCCCCGTACTGCTTCTCGAGGATCTCGGGAAGGGTGTAGACCGCGTAGCCCCTCACCCGTTCGGCGAACCAGACGGAAAGGACCAGGAGCCCTATCGCCCCCACGAGCATCCACCATGCCCCCACCAGCCCCTTTGAGTACCCCAGGCCGGCGATCCCTATGGTGCTTGACCCGCCTATGATGGTGGCCAGAAGCGAACCCGTCACTGCCGGGGCAGTTGCCTTTCGGTCCGCGACAAAGTAACTCGAGGCGTTCTTAATTTTTTTGAGACTCAGGAGACCGACCAGAATCATGCCCAGGAGGAAGGTTCCCACTATAATGTTGTTCATGTATTTCTTTCTTGTGGCACATACGCCTAGACTGCCACGAACCCATATCACATTTTACCCGACGTGGAAAGGCTTGCACCTTTCACTGTTTTGACGTGCTGGAGGATATCTTTCCCAAAAGGATGGTGAAGGATTCTCCGAAGGCCGCCCTCTTGACAAGAAAACAGACGTGCTTAATGTATAGCCACGAAGGAAACATATACAAGGAGGTGACATTATGAATGATGTATTAAGTTTGATTCCAAGAACGGGTTCACTCCACAGCGCGCGAGATTTCTTCGACCGGCTGTTTGAGGACGAATTGTTGCCGTTGCGCGGGGAGAAGAGCTGGGCTCCGGCCTTCGACATCTCAGAGAATGAAAAGGGATATATGATCAGTGCGGAGCTGCCTGGTATAGATGAGAAGGACTTGGACGTGACCATTGCCGGCGGTATGCTGAGTGTGAAGGGGGAGAAGAAGCAGGAAACGGAGGAAAAGGGTGAGACCTATCACCGAATCGAGAGGACCTATGGTTCATTCCACAGGAGCTTCCGAATACCCGACGCGGTCCAGGCGGACAAGGTGGATGCAACCTACAAGGATGGCATCCTCAAGCTTGTCGTTCCCAAGGCCAAGGAAAACGCAGTGAAAAAAATACAGATAAAGAAGTAAGACACTGCCAATAGCTGTTAACAACATGCCGTCGGGAGGTGTTATGCCT
>JAFCZZ010000209.1 GCA_019314085.1 Deltaproteobacteria bacterium
CGAAAAAACCATACGAGGCGGTATCTGTATAGCATATTTTTCGTATGCTTAAGTGCTGAAATGATGAGATAGAAATCATACCCTTTTCGTATTGAACTCGGTCTTGGAAGTTGTTACAGTTGTCTTTAGGCGTAAGCACCATAACGCCGTGAAGGACAGATGTCGATCGGGTCACCTGATCTCTAACTTGAGGATGTACAATGCCTGAATTCGGGAAAAGAAAGCTGGAGCGTTTTCCCCTGAAGCTGCCCGCCCATATCGTTGTGGATGGCGAGGAAAAAGAGGCGGCCTCCCTCGATGCGATCACCAGCGATATCTCCGCTGGCGGTGCCTTTTTTCATACCGGCACGCCCCTGCCCGTGGGTACCGAGATGTACGTGGATCTGATACTCCCCCTTGATGAACTGAAAAAGATCGAGGGAAAGAGGGCGAAGATCAAGGTAAGGGGGACGGTGATTCGGACAGGGGAAAAAGGAATGGCGATCAGTTTTGACAGGAAATACCGGATTTCACCGATGCCGGGTTAGGGGGCGGGTCAAAACAAACGGAGGCGTCACGTCCGGAGAAAGACAGCGGCACCTACTGAAAAAGTAGTAGTGACCACCCTTTTCTAGTACTTTTTGCGTAGAGAGAGCGGTCCTGAAAATGAGTAAACATTACGACCCCTTTCGTATTGACTTTGGATACATGACCCGCTAAGCTTCAAGATAAAATGAGGGGTAAAGTCTAACGAGAATGAGAATGCGAGGTTTATCATGAAGACATTAAAACGAGTAGCGTGTATGGTGGCGGTGGTGGGCATGGTTACCTTCCTGTGCGCCCCGTCAGGGATGGCGACCACTTCAACGCAGACCCTGCCCTTCTCCGGTGAGGGCTCGTGGGATTTGGAGTTCGACCAGTATAACGACGTCTGGCCGTTAACGGCTATTGAGCTTACCTTCACTCTGACCACCGAGAACGGCTGGATCTATTTTGACAACACCGGGGGAACAAAAACCGTAACGGGGTCCGCCTCGTTCGGGGCTGCAGGAGATGTTGGCTCTACGGATGTCGACATGGAATCTGATGCTGTCGGCACCCTGATATTTCCAGACCTATACAAGGCCTTCACGGAGAATGCAGCGATTAGCATCCCGGCTGGCGACGATTACACACTCATGGGGGATGACAAAACCACTACCGTTTCCGGGTCTGTCGACACGACTTTGTGGGGGCAGTACATGGGAGCGGGGACCTTTACCGTCACCCCGGATGTGGCCACCTTCACCACTCTTACTCTTTCTCCGTTTCCGCCGTATGACTCGGAGCCGCCAGTTATTTCAGGGTCCTTCACGGTCGAATACACCTACAGCCCCGTACCCGAACCGGGGACGATGCTCCTCCTAGGGTTCGGTCTGGTCGGTCTCGCGGGGCTGAGCAGAAAAAGATCGGCGCACAAATAGCGGGGCCGCGAATATAACACGATAGACCTCCCATTCGGCAGATACGATTGGAACGGCGAGGCCGGCAACGGCCCCGCCGTTTTTGTCCGTGCCGGGCCGGGAGCATCCTGCCCACGCCCCCCGGCAATCTCCCCGTTACAGAACACGAGAAACTAGAAATTCACGAATTGTCTCTTGGCTTCCATGACCTTGACCAGATACCTGCGTGCCTCATCGCTGGGCAGCCCGGTCCGGAGGGCGGCAAACACCTGAAGCGGGCCGAGGGCGTTTATCCGGTCCTGCGCCCTCTCCCGGTCGGGGTCAAAGGTTCGCAGGACATTCCCCGCCCCGGCGTTATAGGCCGCGATGACGCAGTACTCCCTTGAAACGGGGTCTCGAATCCTGCTCAGATACCGGTCCTGCAGGAGGTGCAGGTAGGCGGTCCCGTACCGGATATTGTCTTCGGGTCTCATAAGATATTCCCGTGAGGGGAGACCGCCGGCACCCTTCAGAAACCGGTGGACGTCCTGTCCGGCGGTCGCGGGAACGACCTGCATCAGCCCGAAGGCCGGGGCGCGGCTCACCGCGTAGGGGTTGAAATCGCTCTCGGTCTTGATAATGGCGTAGACGAGGTTCGGGCTGATGGCAAAGTCCCTCGCGAAGCGTTCGACGAGCGGCCGGTATTTCAAGGCCCGCACCTCGCGATGATCCTTTACCATCGGGATCACGACATACCGTATCTCCTTCGTCCCGTCGCCCGTTTTAATCTGACGGGTTCGCAGACCGTTTTTGATGAGGTAGTCGGCGAAGAGACCCGCCCGCCAGGACCATCGGATATCCGTGCTCTGGTGGTCAACAACCTCACCGTGAAGGAAGGGCATCTTTCCCAGTTCGACGATACGGGCGGAATAGATATCCACGGCGCGGGGATCATCGGGGGTAAGGAGGGTGGTGACAATGGCGCTTTTCAGGCTCTTCAGGGGCTTCCCCCGGTCGAGCGTCTCGACGATGATCTCCCCTCGGTCAAAATCGACCGAGGCGCGCGAGAGATAGTTCTGTGTGTATTTGACATACTCCCTGGGTGTGGGTTCTTTTATCTCCTCCTCCCCCCAGACACCGCCGACGGTCTTCCGGAATCCCTCGACAAGCCGTGCGGAATCACGTTGAAGTCGCTGTATGTCCCGCTCCAGGGCCTTCGGATTCGCGGCATATCGGACCGCCTTCTCCGCGGCCATTCGCTGGGCGGATATAACATCTCCGGGCACCGCTATCCTGGTCATGCGCGCGACATCCCACGTGGAGCATCCCAGAATGATCGCACCGATACAAAGCGCCAGCGATACCCTTTTCATGGGTTGCATACGATCTTTCTCTCTTGCCCTATTGTGTCCCCTATATCCAGCCAAGGACACCTCCGAAAACCACCAGACAGACGATATCGAAGCCCAGGATCGCGCCCGCCGCGATGATCTGCTTCCTGGTGTCTGCCATATCGTGGATCCAGAAGGCCACCAGCCAGAAGGGCATGTAACCGATCAGCCAGATCAGCCACGGGGAACCGAGGCTCCACCACGAATAATCCCACGTGAGCGCACCCGCCAGGTTCAGGACCATCTCGACGGCAACGCACAGGACGGACATGACCGCCGCGATCAGGAGGCGGTTGTTGATCCCCAAGATCTTCGTCCCCTTGTCCTGCGGGAGGAGAAGGGTGCTCATCAGCCCCATGATAAGGAACATGAAGGTGATTTCGATATTGAGCCCCACCAGGATCAGATACGAGGTGCCCCCTCCGGGGGCGCACCATACGGGGGCATACTGCGTAAAGTAGAGGACCAGTGCGTTCCAGATCTCGTTGAACCAGTCCATCCCCCAGAATGCCAGCCCCGCCAGGACCGCGGACCAGTTCCGGGCGGCCATCTCCTTGGTGTAGACAAAGAGGACCACGAGGAGAACGGGTATGATGTACCACTTGAACTGGGTCGGGTCGCACAGGATGGAGAGGGCCTGCAGGGAATAGTCCGTCATGGACGACGCGTCCCTGACGATGGACAGCGCCTGTGATGATACCGTAACCATGGTTTGACCTCCTCTGTTTTTTACAGATAGTGAACGATCACGTTACAACGACCATGGTGCGTTGAATTGTATCACCTCCCGATATATTCCGCCATTGGGGTCACGACCTGTAATGCTTGTTACGTATCTCTCTCAGCGTCTTCCACGCGCTTCAACTGAAAAGCCCTTCTTTTCCGAATTCCTCTATCTCGCCCTCCGTATACCTCAGTTCACGCAGGACCTCCTCGGTGTGTGTCCCGGCTGGGACCCCGGCCGTCCGGTATTCCTGGTGCGTCTCCGAAAAGACGATGGGGTGGGCGATCTGCCGCACCCTCCCTCCCGTAGGAAGATCGACCTCAACCACCAGCGAGCGTTCCCGTATCTGCTCATCGGCCAGGGCCTCGGAGAGGGTCAGGACCGGCTCGACGCAGGCATCCGTCCTCTCGAATATCCCCATCCACTCATCCCTCGTCCTCGTCAGTATAATTTTCCTGACCTGCTCCTTGACCCCCTCGACATCTTCGGGGAGCACACCCCCCGCTATCAGATCGGGACGGCCGATCAACTCGCAGAAGGCGGCAAAGAACTGCGGCTCAAGGGCGCCGAGGCTCAGGTGCCCCCCGTCCTTCGTCTTGTAGAAGTCGTAGAGGGACCCACCGTTCAGGAGAAAGGCCTCGCGGCCGGGCTCGTTCCCGTCCAGAAGGTATGCGTTTCCCGCCAGGGCATTGAACGCGACGACGCCGTCGGCCATCGAGACATCGATCTGCTGCCCCCCCCC
>JAFCZZ010000210.1 GCA_019314085.1 Deltaproteobacteria bacterium
CCGAGATCGCAGATATCCGCGCGTTCGAACAGATACCTGCCCGGGTAGTCGTCCTCGATCCCCTTGAGATTGTCGGGATTGCCGGCATAGGTGAGTGTGTCCACATTTATGATTCTCCCCGTAAAATCGGCCCGCCCCAGAAGGTATCGTATAAAGTTGCTCCCTATGAAGCCGCACCCGCCCGTGACCATCAAGTTTTGTGTCTCCATCCGTTCCACCGCCCGATCGCTCATTTTTCCGGTATGACTACCTCAACTGCCGTTGGCTGTCAATCAAAATGCCGGGGGGCTGCCGCCGATCCCGGAAGGAAAACAATCTCTCTTTATGGATTTACTTATTGCCGACCCTGGTGTACTATGACAACATATCCATCCGGAACTGAATCTTCAAAAATAAAAACCAGCAAATCCGAGGTGTCGGTGATGAGAAAAAACAGGTGGGTTGTCATTGTCTTGGCCGGGGTGATTCTGGCCCTTGTTCTTGCTTTTTTCCTGTACAGGGATGTATTCCTCCCCGGCGAAAAGACGGCGCCAAAGGAACAACCCGCCCTTGTCTCGGAGGAACCCGAAGATCGCGGTGAGATCGTCAGGAAAAAAATAGAGCCCTCCCTCCCGAAGGTAGAGACCCCCCCGCTGCCCGCCGCCGAAGAGACCGACCATGATATCCTTCAGGAGAGGGTAGAACAGTTTTTCGCCTACCTCGACCGACAGGACTATATCAAGGGCTACAATTTCAAGGGTGGAACCTACCGGCACTTCCTTGGCATTGCCTCGAAGCTCTCTTCGCACCCCCCCGTCGTGTCGGGGGAAACGGATGACCTCTCGTCCCTGAGAAGCAATATAACGCATTTCTTCCGGGTTATGGGGAAGGAGGATGTGTCGCTGACACTGGATATCCTCTCTCACGAAAAAGAAGAGAGGATTGAGAGCGCCATGGAGCTTTTCTACGAATGGAGTGTGAGGGAGGCGCAACAGAAGGGGCGCGCGAGCGGGGTTACCAGAGACGGTCTTTACGAATATGCCGTCTTCTTCCTCAACACCGTGGGGGGGAAGGCGTATCTTCTGAGGCGGGAATCTCGGATCAGGATCCTGCTGACCTACTACTCGATTCTTACCCTTGACAGGGCGAATACGGGGAAGAAGAACCGCCATGGCGTGGACATCCTGTTCCACCTGAATCTTCTGATCGATGATCTCGAACGGTACAAGGGTCTGGAACAGAAAGACAAGTATCTCGAACGATTAAAGGCCATCAGGAAGAAGACCGGGAGGCATGTCCCCCGAAAGAGCGACAGCGCCCTGAACCTGCGGGTAGCCGGGTAGGTCCTCGCGAGTCCCCGGCTAGGAGAAGATGCCCTTGTGTCTCCGGTACCAGCTGTTGGGAAACATCCGATAGAGCAGCTTTGAAAAAAGATCGATGTATTCCTTGTCCCGTTTATCGAACTGGCACGCCTGTATGATCTGTTCCCGTATCTCATCCTTGCTGGTCGCTTCGTGAAATATCTTGTGGCCGCAGTGAAACAGCGGGCTGTACATGTTTTTCTTTTCCAGATACCGGTGGACGTTCTTGATCGTGTCCGGTCCCTCCGGTGTTCCGTCTATCTTCTTCCGGGATCGGATATCCGTTTCTATGGGGTTGCCGTCGAACAGTTCATAGAAATGCCTGCCGTACCGGTAGTTCTTACTGGCTTCGGATGAAAGAGTGACATACATGTCGCCGACACCCGCCTGGCTGTGAAATGCCTGAAAGCTCCCCCCCAGCAGTTTTGACAGGGATCGTATCTCCACCCCGGCCCTCGCGAAGAGGGTCCCGGGAAGGGAGCTGCCCAGGTTCAGGTGGTCGGACACCCCCTTGATATTCGCGACGATATTCTTCAGGGCGCCGCACGCCTCGATCCCCACCGTATCAAAATTGTAATAGGAGGTCAGCTCCCTGCGGTTCAGCTTGAGGAAGTTTTGGATAAAGGCCTTTGCCACCTGTTTCTCCCCTGCCGCTGTCACGCAGACCGGTCTACCCGCAGCGATATCGATGTCGAAGAACGGGCCTCCGATACAGACAATATCAAACTTGTGTTTGAGCCCGAAGAGGTGGGTTCTTATCATCTGAGACGGGGTTATCAGTTCGCTGGTCTTTTCATCCGAGGACAGGCCCTTTATCGTCGATACGAGGCACGTCCTCCCGCTCTTTTTCGCGATCAGGGGCTTTATATGGCTCAGCAATTCCCTGAGCCTGTTCATGGTTATCGAGAGGATAATAACGTCATTCTCCTCGATGACCCTCTCCAGGTCATTGGTCGCGATGACCCCCGCCAGCCGGGGAACCTTCTCCATCCCCCCCATCATCTGTGCAAGATCCTCCGTCAGGTGCAGGGGATTGAGATGGGTCTCGTTGATCTGTGCGCAGATATCGGCATTGTGATAGTAGAGTGTTACCTCTTTCTCGTCGCGCCTGAACTTGTAGGCAAAGGAAGTTCCGAGTCTCCCGGGTCCGATGATTGCCACTCTGGATGGGTCCATGCTGTATATCTCCTCAAAAACCGTGATTGATCAGATGCGCATTCCACAGGGCCGCAGGGAGAAATAAGCCGTTTCTGTCGCGATAGCGGAACGTATCGGGATTTCTTTACGGTGGTTCTTTGCCCCCCGGCTGCACCTGAGGTGCCGAAGGATAGTAGGATAATGATGTTTTGTCAACAACCGAAACGGATTGCTGCCAGTGGGCGCAACAAAAGCAAAATTCCCCGAACTTCGCTATTGACAATCCGGGTCTCAGGAAGTACAAATACGGATCATGCTTTAGGAGGTGTCTCCGAGTGATTACCTTTAAAAATGTCAATAAGTGGTTCGGAAAACTTCATGTCCTCAACGATATCAATTTTCAGGTAGCCCCGGGAGAGGTGGTTGTCGTCTGCGGCCCGAGCGGATCGGGGAAGAGCACCCTCATCAGATGTATCAACAAACTGGAGCCCATACAGAACGGTGAGATCATTGCCGACGGCATACCCATCCATGACCGCCGGGTCAATCTTACCCACCTCAGGGCGGAGATAGGGTTCGTGTTTCAGCAGTTCAACCTCTATCCCCACATGACCGCCCTCCAGAATATCACCCTTGCCCCCGTCAATGTCAGAAAAACCAAGCCGGAAGAGGCCGAGAAACAGGGGCTTCAACTGCTGGAGAAGGTGGGCATAGGAGAGAAGGCCCACTCATATCCCGCGCAACTCTCCGGGGGTCAGCAGCAGCGTGTCGCTATCGCGCGCGGTCTTGCCATGCAGCCCAAGATCATGCTCTTTGATGAACCCACGTCGGCTCTGGACCCGGAGATGATAAACGAGGTCCTGGACGTCATGCGCGACCTGGCGCGCGAGGGGATGACCATGATCGTGGTGACACATGAGATGGGGTTCGCCCGCGAGGTTGCCGACCGGGTGGCCTTTATGGATGAGGGGCAGATCATCGAAGAGGCGACGCCGGAAGATTTCTTTTATCACCCCAAAAGTGACCGTACCAAGCTTTTCTTGAGTAAGATATTGACGCATTAGAGGACGCCCCTGCGGTAGTAAGATCCGGTATCGGGGTGTGGTTTTTTTAATTACTTTAAACAGAGGAGGTTGTCCGATGCAAAAGAGAGTATGGAGATCAGTGTTGGTGTTGGCTGTGGCACTTCTGCTTGTGCCGTGTATCTGCTTTGCAGGTCCCACCTATGACAAGGTCAAGGAAGCGGGTGTTGTCGAGGCAGGGCTGATGTACAACAGTATCCCCGCTGCGTATTTTAACGACAAGAATGAGTGGGTCGGGTTCGACGTCGATATCGCTTCAGAGGTGATAAAGCGTATCGGCCAGTCCATGGAAAAAAAAAAAAAAATGGAGAAGATCAAACTCAACAACAAGACGCGTATCTCGTTTCTGACATCGGGGCGGATCGATATGAGTACCGCGAATATGACCCACAAGCGCGAGAGGGACAAGACGATCGATTTCTCCATCACCTATTTCTTTGATGGCGAGAAGATCCTGGCCAAAAAGGGCATGTACAAGGAGCACAAGGATTTTGTGGGCAAGAAGCTAGCCTCCATGCAGGGTACCACCAGCGAGAAGAACGCCGTCAATCTCCTGAAATCGCTGGGTGACAAGAAGCCGAAGGTCATCAGCTTTCAGGATGAGCCCTCCTGCTTCCTGGCGTTGCAGCAGGGCAAGGTCGCGGGCTGGGCGACCGACAG
>JAFCZZ010000211.1 GCA_019314085.1 Deltaproteobacteria bacterium
CTGGCCGCTTATTTACCTGCCGAAGGAGGCCATCCAGAGGTTAGGGTTAAAGAGAGGTACTAGAATTTTGATATCGATCGATGGGGACGAACGTTTGATAATAAGACCGATAAAGTAGACATTGGAGGTGAAGACGATTAAAAGACGCATGACACGGCGCGCGTGCGCGCGCCGGAGGAGGTCTCCGATATGTTGGGTGAAGATCGTGATATAAAAGATTTACGCGCGCATAATGAAAGGCGAAAAACCGTCGAGATTAAACCTCTAACTGAGGATTTTACGGCGCGGATTTTCGTGGTGAACGGGCGGCATATGGTGTTTGAAAAGACGGAGGACGGAGTATATGAGTACGTAGGAGTTCTTGAACCTGACTAATTTACACACGCGCGTGAGTTGGTTGACTTGAGTTATACAAAGGAACACTTCATGGCGGCGTTAAAAGTTTCTAGCCCTCCATTCGGGTTAAAGCCTAATCTTTTTGAGAGGTTAATGAAGCATGTTGAGTTGTGGGTTAAACACGACGTTACAGCGAAAAGCGTTATCTTATGCACCGCTTTAAGCGCCTACACGGATGAACCTATAAACCTCTTTCTTAAAGGGGAGTCCTCCATCGGGAAAACCTACATAACCATGAATATTTTGGACTACTTCCCGGACGAGGATATATGGAAGCTTGGAGGACTCTCTCCGACAGCTTTAGTTCACGATTATGGAACTCTGGTAGACGCGAACGGCAATAGAATAGACGAAAACTACGTCGAAAACCGTATTCAGGAGCTTATAGATGCTGAGGGTGGTAAGCCTAGCAAAGAGAGGTTAAAGGAGATTAGAAGGCAGGTCAAGAAAGAATGGCGTGAAATATTGAGGAACAGCCATTATGAGATAGACCTTAGAGGAAAGATACTGGTCTTTCTTGAGGCCCCTCATCCAGAAACCTTTATGCGTCTCAGGCCTATACTGAGCCACGACGCCGAGAGAATAACCTACAAGTTCACCGATAAACAGAAAGGGACGCTTAGAACGTCCACCGTGGTTCTGAGGGGATGGCCAGCCATTATATGCTGCACGACGGAGGAGAAGATGACAAGAGACTTAGCCACACGAAGCTTCACCCTGACTCCTGAAACTACGAAAGAGAAGTTCAAGGCAGGCGTTAAGGTCATCGGAGACCGCAAGACAAGGCCATGGGAGTTCGATAAGAAGAAGGATGAACTGTTCATGGAGTACAAGCTATACATCAGAAGGATAAGGGGCACCCTCAAGGAGAAGGGATGGAAAATCGTGATCCCCTACGCCGATAAACTGTCGGAGGTATACCCGGCTACAGTCGGCCGTGACATGAGGGACTTCGACCACTTCACCTCGCTGATAAAGATGTTCACGGCCTTCCACCTCTACATTCGACCGAGAATAGTCATCGGAGAAAGTGAAGAAAAAGAGGTTTGGGTTCTAAGCAACATGGAAGACTTCAAGCTAGCGTTGAAAACGTTTAGCATGCTCGAAGAGACCACGGTGACAGGGCTGCCGGGAAGCATTCTAAGGTTCTACCATGAAGTGGTTAAACCTATGACCGAGGGGGGTAAATGGGTTGAATACGCCGACCTGGTGAAAAGATATAACGAGCTATTCAAGGAGGCTCCGATAAGCGATAAGACGGTGTACAACTGGGTGGACGCGCTAGCCCAGGTAGGCTACGTGACCAGAGACCATCATCCTGAAGACAGAAGAAAGAGGATCATATTGAGAACATACGACTCCAAAAAACTTCGGTATTATTCCCTACTAAAATCTATGCCCTTCTTTTCGCAAGAAGACCTTAAAAAATGGTTTTTAGCCTTCGAAAATTATTCCCCCAAAAATAAAAAAATTATATACCTATTTTCGCGTTCTGCAAGTGAGCAACCATCCAGTTTTTACCGACCGGAAACTATAGATTTTGAACAACTGCTCAACAGCGAGGGGCAAAAAGGTTTTGTAAAAAAGATTTTTTTGGGGGAATATTTTCTGAAGAGAGAAGAACTTGAAAAAGAGTTATTGAGCGAAAATAAGGCTAAAAAATCTTCTAGGGAAGAAAATAGAACATCTACTGCAAAAAATGGTGTTAAGAAAACCTTCGATAAGCGTCTGGAACAGATAGTCCACAAGATTCTACATGAAGCCGGCGGTGAATTGGGGATCATAGGTTTCGCCAGCCGCCTGAAGCAGCTCGGCGTAGACTATGAAGGTTTGAGGGATTTACTCCCAAAGCTGGAACGTGAAGGTAAGGTGTTGAGGACGCCTGACACGATCGCCCTAGGACCAAAGTGGAGGGGAAACCGGAGTTGATAAAACACGTGTTTGATGAACGCGCGCGTGAAAACGGGGTGCTAGTATCAAGAAATGATACTATGACACCAACTTTACGGGGGAGCACGAAGCGTTGGGAGTACGCCTCCCACGCTCGGACTGCTGAGGTGACACATGTGAAAAAGGGGTGGCCGGTTTGAGCGACGCGATCGAGGACCTAACTAAACGTGTGGAGAAACTCGAAGAGAACGTAAAAAACATAGTCTTCAAGGTCGAAGGTCTGGACGCCGCCTTAACCAACGCCATGAGGGAGATCGAATCTTTAAGGCGTAGGGCGGAGACGGCCATAGACCCTTCCAGATGGTTCCCGGAGAAGTACATCGAACTCTTGGACTTCAAGGTTGAGGGTAACCATGTGATCGCTAAGCCGCGTAAGTATCTTGGCGAAGCCTTCCGCGGAATAGCCGCTATAGTCAAGAAGCTCAACGGGGAATATGTAAGCGCCGGCAGGGAAAGCCACTTCAAGTTCCCCCTCAACCCATCAGCCGGGAACGGCAGCACCCAGAGCCTCGTGAGGAGCGCCTGGGATGAGGGGCGGGAATTCAACAGTGGAGGCGGCAGGTGGGTCTTCTCACGTGACTACCAACGCTTGAGGGATATCCTCATGGAAGCTGGGAGAAGCATGATAGTCGTCGTGGATGGGAGGGAATTCAGGGTCAAGTTAAGCGGCGACAAAGCCCAGTTCATATCGCTATTCCCTATTTCGAGGAGAGGAAAATGAACACTGTAGATAAGAAACCCTGGAGAGGCCGTTGCTCACGCGTCTGCTGGTATGCGAAAGGCAGTCGGTGTAGGTGTAAATGTGGCGGAGTGTTTCATGGGGCGGGCAGACGTCAAGAGAAGGAATTCGAACAGGCGGTTGAAGTGGGGGAGATAAGTGAAAGTAATCTCAACGCCGAGCTGGAAAGGACTTATAGAGCGCGCTACTGGAAGGAGGAGCTGAGAAATGAAGTGTCCTCATCAAGACTGTGAAGTATGGGAAAAATGCAACATGATAAAAACACAACGTCAGCATGAATACGCCAAGAAAACACGGTTTACCTGTAAAGACTGTGGGAAGGTTACCTGCTTCTACTGTGGGGATCTTCTACGTCTACTTTGTGAGGGTTGTCTGGAGGCGAGGCTGGGATGATTTACTGCTCAAAGTTTGACACTTGGATTTTCCGTGAAGAATGCGTTTACGATGAGAAATGCTGGGACGCGCGCGTCTGTAGGGGCGTTGAAGAACACACAGTTATTCCACTTGAAGAATGGGAGGTACTTAAAGAGGTGGCTTCAAGGTGAAACGCCATCGTGGGAGACCAGACGAAGATGAGCTATTTACACGGCCGTCGAAGAAGAGACGGAGACCGGAGGAACTGTCGAGGAGCGTGAAGTATGTTTTCGACGAGGGGAAAGGCAGGTACGTGAAGAGGGATGTTCTGACACATGCATAGTTAGGAGGAGAGGTGTGTGAAGAAGATCCCATCGGACGTGAAGGAGTTCGTCGTCGCCGCATTCAAGACCACGGAGCCGAACAGCATACTCTACAGGCGGTACAGGACCGTTGAAGGTTTACAGGGTGGAGTCTACAGCGCAATCATGAAAGGCGCGGACTACATAAGCCTGCGCATAATCAAGGAGGCGGATAACGATTAAAGTCGTATATCTACGCGAACATTGAATCATAAATTCATCTCATTTAGGAGGAACCGACTTGACTGGGGGAGAGGCTGACCGCAGAACCTTCAAGGCTGACAGGCCCCCGCAGCCCGGCGGCCAGCCCCCCATACGCTGCCCAGAATGCGGGTCCACCCGTACGTGGAAGGACGGCCTAAGGCGCTTGAAGGACGGTAGGACCGTTCAACGCTACCTATGTAGAGACTG
>JAFCZZ010000212.1 GCA_019314085.1 Deltaproteobacteria bacterium
AGTTTCATATTGCCGAGCAGAAGCCCATCCGCTCCGCCGCTGTTGATCGCCACTGCCGCGAAGATTCCGGTTGCGAGTGTCCCCCAGATGCCGCCGATACCGTGGACGCCGAAGACATCGAGTGAGTCATCGTACCCGAGCAGGGGTTTGAGCTTAGCGACAGCAAGGTAGCAGATGATACCCGCAATCAGTCCGATCGGTATCGCTGATACGACGCTGACAAATCCGCAGGCCGGTGTGATAGCGACAAGCCCCGCGACCACCCCGCTGACGATACCAAGGACCGTCGGCGCTCCATCCATCTTCCATTCCATAAAGGCCCACGCCAATCCCGCTGCTGCCGCTGCGGTATTTGTCGTTACAAAAGCGTTTCCGGCAAGGCCGCCCGCCTCGAGGGCGCTCCCCGCGTTAAACCCGAACCAGCCGATCCACAGAAGTGCGCCGCCCAGAAAGGTTATCGGCAGGTTATGAGGGGCGAACGACTGCTTCTCATACCCGATTCTCTTCCCAATCATAATGGCTACAACCAGCGCAGAAATACCCGAACTGACATGAACGACGATGCCGCCCGCGAAATCGAGAGCGCCGATCCCTCCCAGCCAGCCGCCGGCTCCCCAAACCCAGTGGGCTATGGGATCGTAGACGAATGTCGTCCACAGGAGCGTGAAGAGGACAAGTGCCGAGAACTTCATTCGCCCTGCGAAGGCTCCCACCATCAGTGCCGGGGTGATAATGGCAAACATCGCCTGGAATATCATAAAGACCAGATGCGGTATCGTGCTGCCGTACACGGCGCTGGGTTCCTGGCCTACGCCTCTGAGGCCGATCCAGTCCAGCCCTCCGATGATGCCGTACCCCGTATCGGGGCCGAATGCCAGCGAATAGCCGAACAAAACCCACTGCAGACTCACCAAACAAATAATGGCAAAACACTGCGTCAGAATGGAGAGTATGTTTTTCCTCCTCGCCATCCCCCCATAGAAAAAGGCCACCCCTGGTGTCATAATAAACACCAGTGCGGCACAGACCATCACCCACGCCGTATCTCCTGCATTCATACCTTCCACCTCCAACAGATGTTTTGTCAAAAAACAACATTTTAGAATGAAGCAAATCTGGTGCCAAAAGAATGCAGTGCAATAACTGGCTAATATAATACTTGTATATGGTTTATTGTAATTTTAACGGTCATACGGTCCGGTGCCGATAAACAATAAAGACTACAATATTGTAATATTCCGCCGTATCCATTCTCCATGATAGAATAGTTTAAGAAAGTCTGATATTATACCGATACTTCTGTAGTGGACAGGCTTGGGTGACGATCGCCTCCCCTTATAAGATGATCGCGGTGAATGGGGCGGGAGTGTAGTAAGCATTTTTCCGCGATCTTTCCATTTCCGGCAGAGGGGCCATACTCATGGATCAGGGTGTTTCGAAGATACTTTTTGACAGGCAGGATCACAAACTGCTGGTTATCGTCAATGAGGTCCTGGGTCGGGACAAATCGCGCGGGCAATTGAAGAATCTCCTGAATCCGTATCTTCACCCGCATGGAATCAAGGAAATGGCGGCATCGAAAGGACTGCGCATTGCCTATGCGGTCATCCATCTCCTTAATTCTCTTGAGGGCGACGAGGCCGAAGATCGTCTGAGGGCCCTGCGTTCCCTCAGGGATGAGGTTCTCTACAGCGCCCAGACCTTCCTTCGCAGGAATACGGCGAGGGTCCTGTTGCAGATTATGAAAAAGCTGGTGCAGGCCCGCGGGGACTACCGCCGTCAGCTGGAACTGGCGCATGATTTTCGCATGGCGGCGTCGGGGAAGCCCCGTATCGTGCGGGAGCAGTTGAGGAGATATCACCTCCTTGAAATGCCGGAGGAATGGAATCAGATCGCGATCGATGATCATGTCCACGATGTCAACACCAAGGGACGGAAATCTCCCACTCATCTGATCATGGATGCCTGGATCAAGGGGATCCGAAGACTCAAGGTGATCTACTATAATCATGTAAGCGCGGATGTCGCCGAGGAACTGCTGGAGGCGGCCGGGATTATGGGGATCAGGGTGAGAATCGGTGTTGAATTTCCCGCGAGATTTTATGGCCGGTATGTCCAGTTCATATGGGCGCCGCGCGGGCTCATCGACGCGCCGGACTATCTGAATTTCCTGAAGGACGGGGCGGTTGAATCCTTCATGGCGGAGGGACGGAAGATCTCGGACTATCAGCGGCGGTATGTCATGGCGATGCTTGGGGAGTTTAACGACAGGCACCGGTGCGTCATAGAAGATACCTATGGATTTACCCCCCCTCCCCTCGATCGTGAGGCCTTTCTCTCGTTTGTGGGGGCCGGGCAGGCATCGTTGCTGCACCTGGCCGAATTTGCGTATACAATCATGCTGCCTGTCATGAGGGATCATGTCGCCGGCCTGCGTAAGCGCTATGCCCAGGCCGCCCCTGAAGAGCGTGACCGCATGAGGGCGATGGTGGAGGAACTGAATGGGCTGGATTCGGAGGCGATCGTGGAGAAATACCTTCGCCCGGGGAAAAATCCTTCTGTTCCGGACCCCCATGTACCGTCGGACGGAGAGGATGTTCCGAATCTTTTGAGGCTTTCGCCGTGCGAACTGCTCGAACGACTGGGCCGTCTCAATGCCGGCTACAGCATCACCCTTTCCCTCGGTGGCCTGGGTGTCGAAGATGTCATTGAACTCCTCTATGACTGTCAGGGCCTGATAACACATCTGGAGGTATTCAATCTCAAGGATTACATGTCCGGCAAGGTGGTTCATGACGCCACGATCAATGACTTGCAGATGGCCATCAACGAGGATAAGGTTATTGTATTGAAACGCATTATCCGTGAGGCCATCAGGAACGTGAGCGACGAGGATCCTGCGAGGGTCGATGCGCTGACGAAGATCCTGCAGGATATATCCACCTTTCGATCATATTATAAGGGTACGCTTCTCAAGAGTCGCGTCGGAAGCGATTCCAGCGGACGTACGCACCACCTGTACGGGATGGGACTCGTTATCCGGGACACCCTCCCCCGCAGGGCGCAAAGAGAGATACGCCAAGCCTCTCCCTCCTCCCGTCTGACCGTTCCCCTGCACAACACGGTCTATCTGAGGGCGAGCTACCTCCCGCGCACGAGCCCCGGTCGGGTGGCAAGTGTCCTGTACCGTATGGCACAGCGCTTTCCCGGCCTGCGAACTGTCGGGAAGAGGCGTGTAGAGGACTGGGAGATCGAACGGTACTCCACACGTATAGGGACTGCGGGGAACGTCGTCGTGCTGGGCGGATTCGACGAGAAGGGCACCAATGAGCTTTTTCTTGAGCCCCCGAATGTGGAGACCCGGACGGCACCGTCATGGAGATACTTGAGCAGCGGCCTGAAAAACTGGATCAAGGTGCTGGTCGGGTTTGTCCCGGCATTTCTCACCTTCTACCTTACGAAGGACTGGTGGCTCCTTGCCTGGTTCGGGGCCTTTATCTGGTTCGGGATCACGGGGGCGCGCAACATCATCCAGTCTGTCCTGGGTGGCGGCGGTATCAGCCGGTCCCCGCTGCTGAAGTGGAACGATTATGTCAGCTGGAACCGCCTGACAGATTCTCTTCTCTTTACGGGGTTTTCCGTGCCCCTCCTTGATTACGTGGTAAAGACCCTTCTGCTCGACCGACTGCTCGGTATCACGACGGCTACCAGCCCTGTTATACTGTACACGGTGATAGCCCTGGCAAACGGGCTGTATATATCGACTCACAATATTTTCCGTGGTCTGCCCCGGGGCGCGGTCTTCGCAAATCTCTTCAGGACGGTCCTCTCCATCCCCCTTGCCGTTGTTTTCAGTATGGTAGCGGGTGATATACTCTTCGCGAGCGGTATCGCGGACCCCAATGCCGTCCTTCAGAAATGGGCGGCCGTGATTTCCAAAGGTGCATCCGACTGTGTCGCGGGTCTCATAGAGGGGATTGTCGATCGATACCATAATATCCGTACCCGCATGTGGGACTACCGAAGCAAGCTTGCGCAGTTGTTTGATACGTATACCGATCTTGAACTGCTGTTTCCCGAGGCCGACGTGTGTGAGATGCTCGAGTCTCCCAAAAAATTCGTACGTGCCGTGAAGAACAGGGCACCGAATTTCGAGAAGGTGATCATTATTAACGCGCTCGATCTGTTGTATTTCTGG
>JAFCZZ010000213.1 GCA_019314085.1 Deltaproteobacteria bacterium
CCCTCCGCCAGAATTCCTTCTCGGAGACCAGCCCCTTCAGGAACGCGGGGTAGTGTGCCTCCCGCGCCTCGGCGAAACGGTCCGGCGGGACGCTCAGCGCCTCGCTACAGTAAGCAACCAGACCGGAGAAGGGATTATCGATCAGGACCCCTCCCCAATCAAAGATAACCGCTTTTATAGTTTTCATGGCACAGATTACACCGTCTTTCGATAATGCGAGACATATCGGTCAACGACTTCTCGTATCATCTTCTGGTATGAGGTCCTGTGCTTCTTTGCCTCTTCCTTAAAAAAATCGATGTTCGACTTCTTCAGGGAGATGGTAACCTTTATGTTTTCCTCCTTGAGCACCAACTGATCCGGGGAGGGAAGAAAATCTTCGACGATTTTCAGGTCACCCATTGGTTCATCAGTGTACTCTATTTTGTTCTTCATACATCTTTCTCCTGCCTGTTCTTCTCGCCGTCCCATGTAAACACAGTCCGAGACATAGACAGGTCATAGCAACAAGGTGGTTTATTCGCAATACAAAAGTATGGCTATTTGTCTGGTTATGCTTGTCCGGAGAGCATCCCTTCTCTCTAGCTGGCCGCACTGTGCGATCAGCCCGGTTCCTGTCGGAAATACTCAACCCAGTTCACCCTCGACAGACTTTTCTCTACTTCTTCTTGGCCGCTTCCGCCGTCTCGGCAATCTTCTGCCTTTGGGTTGCCTCTTTCAGCTCGCGTGCGCGCTTCAAAAACTTGTAAATGCCGGTGCTGCCGCCGGCGATGAAGAGGGCGGTGATAACTAACGAAACATTCTGAGGATCGGGCTTGTTGAAGATCATAGCGATCATGTCGATCTTGAAGGTAAAGACAACCAGCAGACTCACGATGACGGATATCCAGGGCTTCAGATCCATAAAGTCGCCACCGGCCTGTTTATCCAGACCTTCCTCGACCTTTTTCCATAGTTTGGAGTCGAAGATCTGATACAGACCCCGCTCAATGATGAGCGCGAGTATGCCGATTCCAACGACAATGGTTACAAGGTTCTCCCAATAATCATTGGGGCTTATCTCTGTCATAACGTTATCCCCCTTACGTAAGAAAATACCTGTAGGCGTTTGATCTAACTATCAGCCGACGATACGAAGGGCGAGGTAGGGCACCAGGTTGAGCAGGAGAATGCCGACCTTGAAAAGCCCCATCCCCCCGTAGTGAATAGCGTCGAATCTGTCGACCGGTATGTTAAACCACTTGCTGTGCATCCGGTACATCCAGTCATGGGCCAGAATAAAAAACAGATACCACCACAGCAGCAGGCCTATGTTGATGACCGAACACCATGCCAGCATACTCCGCGTTAATTCCAGGGTCATGATTCCTCCTTTTCCCCGTAGCGAGTCAAACCGCTGTTCCTGTTAGTCCGGTAGACCGGGATTAAAACGGTCAAGGTGCCTCCGACAATGTGACAAACCGGTTAAACATTCTTGAATTCCGCGACGATATCGCCAACACTCCCTTTCGCGTCCCCGAAGAGCATACGCGTGTTTTCCTTGTAAAATAGATGGTTGTCGATCCCCGCAAACCCGGTTGCCATGGAACGTTTCAGAACGATCACCGTTTTTGCCCGGTCGACTTCGATAACCGGCATCCCGTAGATAGAACTGTTCGGATCGTCTCGGGCTGCCGGATTGACGATGTCGTTGGCACCGATAATCACGCAGACATCGATGTTCTCGATCCGCCGATTGATCTTCTCCATCTCGATCAGCTGTTCATAGGGAACATCGGCCTCGGCAAGAAGAACGTTCATGTGTCCCGGCATTCGCCCCGCAACGGGATGAATTGCGTAGGAGACCTCGGTCCCCTTCTCTTCCAACAGGTCACCCAGCTCTTTCAGGGCATGCTGCGCCTGGGAAACGGCCATTCCATACCCGGGTACCAAGGCAACCGTTGAGGCCGCTTCAAGGATATAGTAGGTGTCCTCGGCGGAAATCGGCTTGACCTCGCCTTCCACCTCCGCTTCAGCCCCCTTCGTGACGGTGGCACCAAAGCCACCGAAGAGGACGTTGTTGAGCGAACGATTCATGGCCTTGCACATGACATTGGTCAGGATAATGCCACTGGCACCCACAAAAGCGCCGGCGACAATCAGGATGTTGTTTGCAATGGCAATGCCGGCGGCGCAGGCGGCGATTCCCGAATAGCTGTTCAAAAGAGAAATTACGACGGGCATATCGGCGCCGCCGATGGGAATCACGACCATGATTCCGAGAACTATGGAAAGGAGGAGGATTCCCAGAAAGAAGGGGTAGCCTGCCTCGGGATCCGACAGGAACAGCGCCCCCCCGATTAAAATCACAATGACAAGTGCCCCGTTCAGGAGGGTCTGCCCCCGGAAAAGCATCGGCCTGCCCGGTATGCGTTCCGAGAGTTTTCCCCAGGCAATCAGGCTTCCCGAAAAGGTCACGCCTCCGATCAGTACGGCAATGAAGACGGTGGTCATGACAAAGAGTCCGCCCAAAGGCATCACGTGATAGGCTCCCCAACCCACGAGGAGACTTGCAAGCCCGCCGGATCCGTTGAACAATGCCACCATCTCAGGCATCTGAGTCATCTGGACGAGCCGCGCGAAGAGGGCCCCGATGACACTCCCTATGGCAATACCGATCAGCATCCACCGGTAATCGATTATCTCCTCACTGAGCAGCGTCACCACCACCGCCAGAAACATCCCCACGGCGGAGAGGAGATTTCCCCGCCTCGCCGTCACCGGAGAGGTAAGCAACTTCAACCCGTAGATAAAAAGGACGGCGGATATGATATAGGTCCCATTGATAAGCAAATTAATATTCACTATTTTCCCTCCCCCGGTTTCTTTTGAAACATCTTGAGCATTCGGTCGGTTACCACGTAGCCACCGACAACATTCACCGTCGCGAAGACAACGGCCAAGGTCCCCAGGATGAGACCCAGCTTACCCCCGGCTGCTCCTGCCGCGATCACCGCCCCCACGAGGGTAATGCCGGAGATGGCGTTGCTCCCCGACATGAGAGGCGTGTGAAGCCGCGAGGGCACCTTGGAGATGACCTCGAAGCCGATAAAGATCGACAGGACCAGGATAAGGCCCGTACAAATGAGACAGACTTCATAACAGGCTTGCGTTTCCATTCCGTTCTCCTATTCTTTTATAATCGCCTTGAGGGTCTCGCTGAAGATGGCGTTATCGTTTGTTATCAGACAGCCCTTGATGATCTCGTCCTCAAGGGGGAGTGTAAATTGTTTGGTTTCATCGTCCCAGTATTCGATAATAAGGCTGGTCACGTTGCTGGAGTACATCTGGCTGGCATGAACGCTCACGTGCCCGGGAGCGTTTTTCATGCCGACAATGGTAACACCATGGGCGACTACGTCCTGCCCCGGAACGGATCCCTCCACATTGCCCCCGCTTTCGGCCGCCAGGTCGACGATGACGCTCCCCCCCCTCATGGCCGCGATCATGTCACGCGTCACAATCAGGGGCGCCTTTTTCCCGATGACCTGCGCCGTGGTAATTACGACATCGGCTGTAGCGCAGTACTTTCCGATCTCTTCCCGCTGTTTGTCGAGTTGCTCTGCCGTCAGCGCCTTCGCATACCCGTCTTTGGTCTGCCCCGTCTCACCGAGGTCGATCTTGACGAACTTCGCGCCGAGCGACTTTACCTCTTCCTCCACGACCGCCCTGGTATCAAAGGCCTCGATCCGCGCGCCAAGCCGCCGTGCCGTGGCAATCGCTTGGAGGCCAGCGACGCCGGCCCCGATGACAAAGACCCGCACAGGAGCAAGAGTTCCCGCGGGCGTCATCATCATGGGGAAAATTTTCTGGAGCCGCTGGGCGGCGAGGATCACGGCCACATAACCGGCCAGGCTCGCCTGTGAACTCAGGGCGTCCATCTTCTGGGCCCGGGTGATCCGGGGGATCATCTCCATGCTGACGGCACTGATGCCGTTGGATAAAAAGGCATCGAGAAGCTTGGTTTCATTGAAGGGATCGAAATAACTGATATGGATACTGCCCGGCTTTTGCCACTCAATCTCGTTCAAGGGGGGTTTGCGCACCCTGAGGATGATGTCGCCGGAGGAGATGAGAGTCTTTCGATCCTGAACCACCTTCGCTCCTGCAGCGCGGTAGTCGTCATCGGAATAGCCGGACGACCCCCATCGCCGATTCGATCTGGACCGTAGCCCCCCGCTGCAGGAGTGTTTTTACATCCGTTGGGATCAGGGGAACGCGGGCCTCTTCGGGATCATATTCTTTGGGAACAGTTACAATCATAATACAATTCTCCCTCACAGTGCTCCAGAAGACAGGCCTCAGACAACATGATCCCGTCCTCACTAGGAATCACGGGATCATCACCAACGTAAGAGTGCCTCTCTTCTATGGTAATTTAACAGTAATTCTCTCTATGACTTAACCGACA
>JAFCZZ010000214.1 GCA_019314085.1 Deltaproteobacteria bacterium
CTTAGCACCTTCCCAGAGAGCACTGCCGATATCTTTAGCGCCTTCCCAGAGAGCACCGCCGACATCCTTAGCACCCTCCCATAGATCACCGATAAAACCCCAACCGTAATGTCCGAGTTGTGGCTCTACAATCCCGCCACCATACATACCCGTGGCGCCCAGTGCCGGGATGTTTTTCCCGGCCGCGATCATACCGGCCCCAGCCCCGGACTGGTTGAGAGCATCGAGGAGCGACCGAATGGCCGGATTTTGCGCTACTTCCCTGCGCACCATATACTCGCCCGGTGTTGCCATAATCGGGACGGTGTCCCCCGCGAATCCTTTTCTCCCATTGTACGCACCGGGAACCTTGCCACCACTGGCAAATGTGAGGAACGGCACATCGATCCCGATCATTTTTTCAATGGTGCCCTTACCTGTCGGATCCCCTGACCACGCATTTTTGAAATACATTATTATTTTCTCTGCAGCTATATCGGTGATCATACGGAGAAATGTGTCTTTCAAAGTGCCGGCTAAATCACTCCATATATTTTTGATGTCACTAATATTGCCCTGGAAGGCGGAGTAGAACGTATCGGAAAGCGCGGTTTTCATTAGACCGAGCGAGTCTTTCCATGCCTTATACATCGTTTCAGAAACATTCAGGGCACTGTCCTTGAAATCGTCCCAGGCGACCTTCATCGTATCCAGCACGTTACCGTGTTCCCGCGCCCAATCCTTCCAGATTTCTGCTTTCTGGTCTTTGAGCCAAACGTCCAAAAGTTTTACGCCGTCGGCATATTTTTCGTCCTGCTCAGCGAGCGACGACAAATGCTTCTTGTAACTATCATATTGTTGATTCAATATCTTCTCGCGATAATCCTTCTCGCCAAGCGTGGTCTTATTGACGCTATCGGCCATTCGTTCATATATCCGTGTGGATTCTTTCGCGTAGTCGTCTGCGGCTTTTACTTTGTCTTTAACGGATTTGACATAGGCCTTCGCGGTGGCTTCAGATGCCTTGATTTCCAGATTCCAGGCCTTCTCTACATCATCGGCAATGGCTTTTGTGGTCTTTGCGCTGATCTTGACCTGTTCAACTCCGGTCTTCTTCGAGATTTTGAGTAGCGCTTTGTTCTGCCCGGCGACATCCTTAACAATGGATTCTGTAGACAGTTTCGCTGCACGCTTCAGGTTTGCGTAATCATCAGCCTGCGCTTTTGCAGCGGCAGCACCCGCATCAGCGGTGGATTCATACATATATGCCGCGTCGGCCCCAAGCATATTGAACGAATCCATAACATCCATGTTGCCGCTGCTTATTTTCTTCTGCAGTTTGCCGAAATTCTTTTCAAAATCCCTCATGTTCTTGATTATCAGCCCCAGGGCAAGCGCGATCGCGCCACCGACAGGGCCGAAAAGGACAAGTCCGATGATGCCCAGGCTGCCTGGAATGGCAAGGCCGCTCACAAATGATATGGCTTTCGCGATATCGCTGACGGTCTTGGCAATCTTACTGGCATATTCAGGGATCTTCTGGGCGATGAGATCACGGTTCGCCTCACACCAAGCCATCGTAGTATTGAGTACATCTTTGAGATATGGCGCCAGTTCGGCCCCGAGCAGTATTGCCTGTTTCTCTGCAAAGTTCTTGAAGGTATCCCACAGATCGCCAAGTGTTTCTTTCTGTTTGTTGAACGCCTCCTCTGTGGCCCCGCTTACATTTCCCATGCGGCCCAAAATATCGGTAAATTCCTGACTCTGCTTGCCGGTCAAGGCCAGCATCACGGACAGGGATTCCATCCCCCCAAAGAGTTGCGCCATTTCTTCAACATTGCCGCCTGTCGCCTTTTTGACGTCTTGCAGAAATCCGTGCAGACCCTTCGCTTTGAGGGCCGACGCATTGAATTCCAGACCAAGTTCTTCTGTCAGCTTCACCGCTTCTGAGGAGGGTTTGATGATTGTGCCCAGGGCCGTCGCGAGACGGGCAGATGCCTCACTGGTCTTAAATCCGCCTTTCGTAAGCGTGGCCAGGGCCGCGTGCATTTCTACCACCGAAACGCCGGCGGCGGACGCTATTCGCCCTTCGTGAGCGTGGCCAAGGCCGCGTGCATCTCTACCACCGAAACGTTGGCGGCGGACGCTATTGGTGATATTTTACCGACGGCAGCGGCCAGCTCGCCAAAGGTGGTCTTACCCTCTTTGACGGTGGTGAACATCAAATCGTACACTTCACCGGCTTTTGACGCCTCCATCCCGAAAGCGTTCAGGATGGTCGTGCCGGCATCCACCGCCGTAAATGTATCCGAAAGCCCGGCCTTCGCGGCCATAGCGGCCTTCGCCACAAACTTTATCGACTCAGCGGGTTTCACACCCGCGGACAGGGCCTGGTACAATCCTTTTGTCAGCTCCGTGGCGCTGCCCAAGGCGGATGGTAGCTCCATGATCCCTTTTTCAAGGCCCTTCATGGATACTTTAGAGGTGTCCACAAGGGTCGAGACGTTTGCCATTTCTTTTTCAAAGCCGGCGAAAGCGCCGATTGATTTACTGACCCCCGCGATCGCGGCAGCGGCAACTGCGGTCATGGCGACCGCGGCGGCGGCGGAGTAGGCCTTCCAGTGTAGTTTCATTTTCTTTGTCGCACTGCCCCAGGCGCGCTCCATCTTACCGGCCTGTGTGGCGCCCGCGGTGGCGTTTTTCTTGATCTTTGCGAAGGCCTTGTCAGCTGTGCCGCCGAACCCTTTGATCTTGGCAGTTCCTTTGTCGTCGACTTCGAGGGTTATGTGGATTTTGTTTGCCATTTTCTACCTTTTTGCTTTTCCTCTGCGGGCGTCTGTCTCCCGGTTATAATCTTCAATTTCACGACCTTTTATGAGCTGGTGTATTTTGCTGAGCTTGTATAGCACCTCCTTCGCCTCGGCCTGGGTACATCGAATACCATAGACCTCAAACACCAGGGACAGGGCGGAGAAGTCTTTTACAAACGCCGTATTTATAGCATTATAAAGATCCAGGAGGTCCTGATTTATGGGGAGCAAAACCGGAAGATCACAGTGTTCGCAATCCGGCTCAATCCCGTCAACTTCGTAGATTTCCTGGCATCTGGCGCAATTCACCTCCGGGTAGTCCAGGCGGAACTGGATGTATTCTATAAGGTTCCGCCGCTCTCTTTTTTTTCCTTATTATCCGTGATCGAGTCAGCATCGCATGCCTCAATTATTTGAACTTTTACGCTCCCTGGAAGCTTGTTTTTCATTTCCTTCGTGCAGGGGACATCGTCAGCGGTTATCGGTGATTTGATGCCTTTCCAGTCTACGATCATGTAGTCCAGGAGATCTGCATTGACAGCATATTCGTCCGTTTCCGTGAAGATTTGCCCTGTCCTAAGATTCTTTTGCTTCTTTGTATGGCGTTTCTCAATCTGCCGGTAAGCCTCGGAATCGAAACGCCTGAGTGTCAATGTGGAGTCGCTTATCTCCAATTCAAATGTTTCCCGATCTTCTACGATTTCAATAAACATGTTGTTTTCCTTTCTTCCGGGGACACGATCCCGATTTGATAAAACTAAATCGGGTCATGTCCCCGTTCGTGTTATGCCAACGGATCGGTGGTGCGTTTATTTTGCACGTCGATCTGAAATGGCTTGGTGATATCGGTCATGCCGGTGGGCGCAGTGTCCGTGGCCAAGACTTTGAAACTCAGGCTTACGGGGATCTTGCCGGGACCGGAGATCGCCGCCTCGGGATCGATGACTTTCAGATTCGGAAACGAAAGCTTGAATTCATAATAGTACGTGTCCTCGATGAGTGCGCCTTTGAAATAGATCTCCAGCTTTTTCCGGGTCATCGCCTCCCAGTCGGTGAAAAATGCGTCGTTCGCGTCGTTGTACCGGGGGAAGTTTAGTGTCAGTGTGGGCTCCGGGAAGCTTTCTCCGATCGGTTCATCAACGTCTTCATTTCCGGCGACAATATCCGCTTCCATCGGGCGGTTAAAAGACAACTCGAAGCTTGATGGATAGATGGCATCATCGCTGTCAAGGGCTTCTCCCGACTCGTCATTGAGCCAGAAATGAGCATCCTTATTCATAATGATCCGGTTGCCCTTGTCCGGATATGTGATATTTGCCATTGTGGCCGCCGTGTTGGTCACGGATGCAAGCTCCAGCAGATTCGCGATGCCCTCCGCCGTGATCTTTACCGGAGCGTTCATCTCGCCGGAAAGACCGAATTTATGTAGCTTGACGCTCGGATATTCAAAGACCTTGTCCGATTTCTTCAGCATTGCCATGGTCGCGAAAAGTCCGAAAAGATTGTCCGCCATAACATAGCTGTTTTTATACGATAGTCCGGTAGTCTCAATGTTCTGTGTCGGTACACCTGCGGTGCCCATTATAAGCGCCAGTAAAACATCCAGTCCTTCATAGCGCATGTATGCCTCCAGGCCGCCGGATGCCTCGATTTTGCCCTGATCCGTGCGTTGAATGAATGCCAGACCCGCGGAATCATCATCGAGATGTTCGATGGTCTGCTTGAATGATTCCGACAGGATCAAAATCCCGTCATTCGCCTCGCACGCCACAGCCGTTCGCCAGATCGCGGCTTTTTTCAACCCGACCAGTATTTCTCTACCTGTCAGTGGATTTGTCATTATCTTCT
Organism: Deltaproteobacteria bacterium; assembly: GCA_019314085.1. Next base: position 4,638 of record JAFCZZ010000214.1, read on the forward strand.
ACCTCCTCTTTCTCTTCACGCAAAAGCGTGAAGGCATTTTTCTTTGTTTTCATTTTTGGGCTTTGAACTTTTGTCAATAGCCCCGATTTGATGTATCGTTTCGCTTCATCATCGTCGTACATCACAAATTCTTTTCCCGATTCAAGCCAGCCGAGATGCGGGTGGAATGTACCCTTCCGGCCGTCTGTATCAATGTAGATTACTCTCATGGATTCACCTCCAGTTTTTTATATTGATATGTGATTCTTTTTTTCACGATGCTTATGTCACTACTTTCCATCCATTCGGCAGAACCTTCTCCGGAAGGGAGGGCAACCTCCATTCCTGAAATTGAGAATCTGTTGTCAAATAATACGCTGTGAATATCATCAGCAATCTCCAGGACACCATAGACTTTTGGGCTCGTTTGTCCCGTTACTGAGATGTCACCGGTCTTTAGAAGCTGGTATATAATTATATCCACAGCATAATTGCTTTCCCAGTCCGCGCCTTCCTCTATAAGAAAATTGATTAGCCCATCTTTCAAACCGATTGCCGGGTATCCCGCGCCGATCGGCAGCAGATTCTCATCCGGCGTGATAAAGATATTCGCGTCGGTAATATATGACAGCTCGGCGGCGTTTCGCAGGGCGGTTTGTATGGCCTGGATGAGTTCTTTCATATCCGTTCGCCTCTCATTTTCTTGTCGAAGTTTGCCTCAATCCGCATCGACGAAAGTCGATGCCACTTTAAATAAAATGGATCTATAATCGGGCGGGCCGGTGTTTTGAATGTTGTGGTCCCTTTTCTTAAAAACATATGCTTGCGAAGTTTGGATCCTTTGGGCATTTCACCACCGGCGCGGGCTAAATATCTGCGCGCTGCGCGGGTAACTTGCTGAGTATAACCTTCCTGCTGCTTTGCAAAGATCTTTACCCAGCTTTTGGATAATTTTTCTTGTATGGTATCCACAAGCCCGACATTAACCTTCAAGCCGTCGCTGCCCATGACAGGATTATAGCGGATGGGGATAATACCCTTTGATGGACCAGCGGCCAACCTGGTGCTGAATAATTTTGTAAACGGCTTTCGAGCCGGAAATTTGCTGCCATATCTGCGGGCCAAGGATGACAGGTTTGCGAAAGACTGACCACCTGATTGTCCCCTTCTGATGTCCCTACGCAATTCGGCGGCTAACAAGAACCCCTCGCGTTTAAGCGCCGTAGCCGCGGCCTTCCGAGTGCGTTCGGTCTCCGTTTTCATAATCTTATTGACATCTGTCAGGACTTTGAAACTGGCTTTCCACATTGTGTTTCCTTTTTCCCTGTTTGTTCTGGGACAGTCCCGGGTTTTGCTTCGCAAAATTCCTTGGGACAGTCCCCTTACGCCTGCCTCCATCCGGAGCGTGTGAGGCTCAGGCGCGCTTCTCCTCCGTTGATGCCGAGGTTTGCCTGCAGGTACCAGGTCTCGCTGTCGATCACGAAGGTATCGCCGCGCTGCGGGTTTGTCACGTCGGCGGTTTTTACCCGGATAATTATCTCGTCACCGGGGGGCGCGTCGGACATGATGGACG
>JAFCZZ010000639.1 GCA_019314085.1 Deltaproteobacteria bacterium
CTCGGTGTGTTGATCACGAGCTGGATCTCACGGTTTTTTATCCCGTCGGTTATATTGGGGCGCCCCTCGTGCATCTTGAGTATCAGTTCCGAGGCGATCCCATGCTCCGCCAGGAATCGATTGCTCCCCTTGGTGGTCTTCAGCTTGAACCCGAGTTTTTCGAATTCCCGTGCCACATCGAGAATCGCATCCTTGTCGTCGTCATACGCGGTGATCAATACGGTTCCCTCTTCAGGGAGGACCTGACCGGTGGCCTCCTGCGCCTTGAAAAACGCGAGACCGAATGAATCGGCCATTCCCAGGACCTCCCCCGTTGAGCGCATCTCCGGGCCCAGGAGGGGGTCGACCTCCTGGAACATATTGAAGGGAAAAACGGCCTCCTTGACGCCGAAGTGCCGTATGCTTGCCCTTTGAAGATCAAGGTCCTTTAGCTTCTTCCCCAGCATCAACTGCGTGGCGATCCGCGCCATCGATATATTGCAGACCTTTGAAACCAGCGGAACCGTCCGGGATGCGCGCGGATTCGCCTCAAGGATATAGACGACATCATCCGCGATGGCGTACTGGATGTTCATCAGTCCCACCACATTCAGTTCTCGTGCGATCTTGTGTGTATATTCGGAGATGGTCGCCATGGCCGTTTCCGACAGACTGACGGGGGGAATCGCGCACGCGGAGTCACCCGAATGGACACCGGCGAGTTCGATATGCTCCATGATCGACGGAATGAAGACATCCGTTCCATCGGAGATGGCGTCGGCCTCCACCTCAATGGCATTTTCCAGAAACCTGTCGATCAGAACGGGTCTCTCAGGGGTGACATCGACGGCGGCTGCGAGATACCGTTTCAGCATCTCCTCGTCATGGACCACCTCCATCCCGCGCCCACCCAAGACATACGACGGCCTGACCATCAGGGGGTACCCTATCTTCCCTGCGATATCAAGGGCCTCTCCCAGGGTGCTCGCCATCCCCGATTCCGGTTCCGGTATCCCCAGCTTTTCCATTATCTTCCGGAAGCGGTCCCGGTCCTCCGCCAGGTCGATCATATCCGGTGAGGTGCCGATGATCTTCACTCCCGCCTCGGCCAGCTCGCTGGCGATATTGAGGGGTGTCTGCCCACCGAACTGCACGATGACCCCCTCCGGCTGTTCCTTATCGTAGATACTCAGGACATCTTGATGTGTCGTAGTCCGTGGAGACCGTCTCCGGGTTGCAGTTTATCATGATCGCTTCAAGGCCTTCATCCTTGATGGCAAAGGCGGCGTGCACGCAGCAGTAATCGAATTCTATCCCCTGCCCGATGCGGTTCGGCCCCCCGCCGAGAACGATGATCTTGCGTCGGTTGGTTGACTGCACCCTGTCCGGGGCGTTGTAGGTTGAAAAATAGTATGCCGCGTCCTCAACGCCGCTGACGGGTACCGGTTCCCACCCCTCCGCAAGGCCCAGCGATATGCGCCGCTCGCGTATCTTCTTCTCCGGGACGGCGAGCAGCTGCGACAGGTAGCGGTCGGCGAACCCGTCCCTCTTCGCCCGGCCCAACAAGTCGTCCGGCAGGCTGCCGCCCTTGTAGCGGAGGATCTCCTCCTCCAACTCGACATGAACTGCCGCTCGCTCGTCGGCTTCGATAGGAGCCCCATCAACTCATCGAGCGATTTCTCATGAAAATTCTTTGCAAAGCCGAGACCGTAGCGGCTGATCTCGAGGGAGCGGATCGCCTTTTGCAGAGCCTCTTTGTACGTCTTGCCGATGCTCATGACCTCTCCGACCGCCCGCATCTGTGTCCCGAGTTCGTCGATGGCCCCAGCGAATTTTTCAAAGGCCCACCGGGCGAATTTGACAACGACGTAATCACCCGAGGGGGTATATTTATCAAGGGTCCCCTCTCTCCAGTACGGTATCTCGTCCAGGGTCAGCCCGGCCGCAAGCATCGATGAGATGAGGGCGATGGGGAAGCCTGTCGCCTTGGATGCCAGGGCGGAGGAACGTGAGGTCCGCGGGTTGATCTCTATGACCACGATCCGTCCGGTCTCAGGATTGTGGGCGAATTGCACGTTCGTGCCCCCGATCACCTGAATCGCTTCGACAATATCGTAGGAATGTTTCTGGAGACGTTCCTGCAGCTCGGGGGAGATCGTCATCATCGGAGCCGTGCAGAATGAGTCGCCGGTATGGACGCCCATCGCGTCGACGTTTTCTATGAAACAGACGGTGATCATCTGATTCTTTGCGTCCCGAACCACCTCCAGTTCCAGCTCTTCCCACCCCAGGACGGATTCCTCGACCAGTATCTGGCCGATCAGGCTCGCCGCAATCCCTCTGCCGGCGATGGTCTGAAGCTCCTCCTTGTTGTACACCAGGC
>JAFCZZ010000215.1 GCA_019314085.1 Deltaproteobacteria bacterium
CGGACAATGGCCGCGTGGGACTGCGCCGCATCTCTCGTTTCCCCCGCTACGGATGAAGAGAGAATGGTCGCGTCATATCCCAGCGCGGCCGCCTTCTCTTTCGCGGCGGTGAGTGAGAGGGCGCAACTGCCGATGATGGAGACAGAGGTCTTGTCGAAGGCCGGATCTCCCGGTTTGGGGGTTTCCGGATGTTCCCCCTCAATTCCGCCCTTCAGATGCGCGATCACCGGAGGGGGCAGTGTACCCTCAAGGTTGTAGAGGTTCACGATCTCCATGCAATCGGCAAAGGTGCTTCTATCGGGAACGGTCGGGCCGGAGGCGATCACGTCGAGATCGTCGCCGATCACGTCCGAGAGAACCAGCGTTACCAGCGTTGCGGGAAAAGCCGCCATCGCCAGTCTTCCCCCCTTTATTCCTGAGATATGTTTTCGTATGGTATTGATTTGATGGATGTCGGCCCCGCAGTCCAAGAGGGCCTGTGTGGTCTTCTGTTTGTCATCGAGAGAGATGCCGCTCGCAGGCAGGGGAAGAAGCGCCGAGCCTCCGCCTGATATGACGCACAGGACAAGATCCCGATCTCCGGCTCCTTCAAGAAGGTCAAGGATGCGTCGGGAGCCGCCGGCACCCGCCTCGTCAGGGATCGGATGCCCCGCCTCCGTGATTGAAACAACCTTCAGGGCGCAGCCATGACCATACTTTGTGGTTATGCTACCCTCTGTTATGCGTGGACTCAGGACACCTTCGAGCGCGGCGGCCATGCTCGCGGCCGCCTTCCCGGCGCCGACCACCATGACCCGGTCAAACGCGCCAAGATTATACTCCCTGTCGCCGGCCACCAGACGCTCACCCTCGAGACTTACGGCACGCCTGACCGCCTCTCCGGGATCCGCGGCCTTCAGCCCGGCATCAAAGATCGCCCTGATATCCGAACGGGGGTTTTTCATCTTCTCCGTCCACCTTCCGGTCCTTCGCACGCGGCGCGGCGTTCTTACGTCTCGGTCTTCTTTGTGACCTCGCTCTTTATGGTGTCCACCGCGTCCCTGAGCGCGGAGAAGACATTCTCCCTGAAGTCACCGGCAACCGCGACCAGCATAACGTCATCGCCGGGGAAGAGCCTCCCCTCTTGTACCTGAGCGAGTACCTCAATAATCCCCGGACGCTGTTTTATTTCAGACAGGATCTCTTCCAGCCGGTTCCAGTCCGCCTTGACCACGAGCTCGCTGACCGGTCTGCCGTCCCTGGACGTATTTCGCACCACACCGTTATGGCACAGAATCATCCCCGCCTTCTTGTAATCAGGATGTGCCTTGATCTCCTGTATCATCGCTGCCAGATCCATTTTCCCCTCCTGTCTTAACCAAAAACTACTTACCCCATAACACACAGAAATCACAGAATCAATCATCATGTATCTCCTTCTTGACTGCGCTGAATAACTGTGCGAAAAAGAGGGCCATGTACCAGAGGAGACGCATACGAAAACGTAAGACGAAGCTCCTGAAGATGGGAGATTTCCTGCCGAGAGTTCTCAAGAAAAAAAATATACTCCTGGATATGCTGGATCAAAACATTCTGGGTGCCTGGCGCAAGGCGGTCGGGCCCCAGATATTGGCCCAGACGGCCCCTTTCAAGTTTAAAAACGACACCCTCTTCGTCAACGTCTCCACACCGGCATGGATGCAGCAGCTCCGTTTTATGAAACAGGAGATTATGGATAAGGTCAATTCCGAAGGGATACAGAAAGAGATAAAGAATATTCATTTCATGATAGGCGACATACCATCCGCACCCGCCCCGCCGGAAGATCCTGCCATTGACTTCAACCCGCGCCTCTTAAAGGAGAGAGACAAGAGACTTATCAAAGAGAATCTCTCTCAGGTAGGAGATAAAGAGCTGAAGGGCATACTGAAACGGGTCATGACAAGAGAAATCATCAAGCGGAGGTTGAACGGGTAACGGAGAATCCGCCCAGGATCTCATTCACCTCGTCGGAATACCGGCCGTCGTCCCCGTAGATGAAGAGCGGCGGCTGTATTTCCGCCTCCTCCCCCGCCCCCTTGACACCTTCGACCAGGACAAACACCCCTCCAGACCTACCGTTCGTGTGCACGATGCGCAGCCTCTTCGGTTCGATCCCGTTTCCCCGCATCCGGGCAATGATCTGTACGCTTCTTGCCGCGGGATAGATAACATACACGCGTCCGGAATCCTTCAATAAATAACGGGCGGAGCCGAGAAAATCATCTATCGTCCCCCTGATTTCATGCCGCGCGACCGCCCTCTGACTGTCCGGATTGATCCTCCCCGAATTCAACCTCCGGTATGGCGGATTAAAGACGGCGGCGTCAAATGATTGCGGTCCAAGGAGTTTCCGGACCTTCTTGACATCACCCGGATATACCTTGATTCGGTCCTCAAGGCCGTTCAGCGCCACACTTCTCCCCGCCATATCGGCCAGGTCCTCCTGTATCTCGATCTCCGCTATATTCGCCTCCGGGAATCTGAGGGCCAGGACAAGGGATATAATGCCGCTTCCCGTCCCCAGGTCGACGACGTGATCACTCTTCTTGAGGGTAACAAAATCCGCCAGAAGGAGAGCATCGATGGAAAAGCGGTACCCCTTCTCCTTCTGCAGGACCCTCAGGCGGCCGCCGAAGAATTCGTCAATCGTCTCATCGTCGTGCCTCAACCCGGAAGTCTTATTGTCCATACATGATGCCTCTCCGAAAGCAGATCTTTAAGCAAAGCCGCTTCGCTCCGCCACGTGCGTTATACGGGATGATATCGGCAAGCACATCGCAAGTCAAGGAACGAAAGGACACCGCAGATCAAGGGTTCAAATACATAAAATTAATTGACAAAAAACAGTTAAGCTGTATTGTTTTCCCTTTACCATGGATAGAATTTTCTTTCCCGAAAGTACGCGCCAGTATGAAACGGAAAAGAGGATTGTCACTACTCGAAAACGACAAACAAAATACGGTCAAGAGGTTGGCACATGCAGTTTGAAGGATGGATAATACTTGCCTTAATAGTCGTATCTATCGTACTATTTCTACTCCTCTGTTACTCGAACCAAAGGCTTGCCGCACAATCCGATTCCATCGCGCTACTCAACAAGCAGAAACGTTCCCAGTCGGTCCGCTACGGCAGGCTAACCGAACAGTTTATGCCCTTTCTGGAATCGTACCCCTATGACCCGCACGATTTCAGGTTTCTGGGCACCCCTATTGACGGGGTGCAGTTCACGGAGGAGGCCATCGTCCTTATCGAATTCAAGGCAGCGGGCTCGCGGCTCTCAAACCGGCAGCGCGCCATAAAGGAAATGGTCGAGGACGGAAGCGTACGCTTCGAAACCCACCGGATATCATGACCGGATACAACAACCCGGCATCTTGGAAATAAAGGAGGAAAATCATGAGAAAGAAAATTTCGTTCATATTAATTCTCTTACTGGCCCCGGTGCTGATACTTTCGTCCGGTGCGATCGCGGGGCCGGATGATACCACCGAGCAAAACTCCTCATTTTTTGACCGACCGGAGATGGACAGCGTGGTCTGGGAGAACCTTGATATTCCCCTCGATAACCCGAAACCCAACGACACAGACCGCGAATGGCCGGGTGAACGGATGGGGCTGATAGGGCCCATAGTCGCCGAGGGCGGTTTTGGAGTGAATGCCTATTACGTAGTCTACGACGCGACAGGTGCCCTCGTGGGGGGAATCATGAGGAAGGAGGTAAGGAAGCATCCGGAGTATCTCCTTGCGCTTATTATGGCGGCACACGATCGAAGCCAGATAACAATGGTGAAAGATTCCGGGCAAGGCGGTGAAACAATAGAAGGGGGGGACGCGAAATGATCTGCTTCATAAATAGAACGAGAACGTACATCGTTGTTGTCGGACTGGCGTCTCTCATGATCCTGATGGCGAATACGGCCCCGGCTGTGACGGGACCAAGTATTACTGTAAGGTTAATTCAGAAACTCCCCAGGGATCGAGTATTAGCGCCACAGGTCCGCCTCGCAGATCTTCAGAAAAACATGTTTTCCCCTCCCCCGGAGGCTCTTCAACCCCCGAAACCATCAATGGACAAAGAGGCGCAGGAGATAGAGGGAAAACAAAACCTTCGAACCGAGCAACCGG
>JAFCZZ010000216.1 GCA_019314085.1 Deltaproteobacteria bacterium
TTCAGACGCTAAAGCTGAGGTCAAAAACTTTGCCCAGCTTCTCCAGCACCTTGGTTACCCTACCTGGGTCTGTGATGGGGATAATGACCAGGAAGAGATACAGGCGGCGATTGATGTCATAGAGTCCGTTGGTCGTGGAATGCTTCAGCTCCATGGGTCTTTCACATTGTCCTCACGAATAAGGCTCACAGACAACTTGGTACTCAGAGGGCCAGCAGTGATAAACGGGGTTGGAGACGAATCAACTAGAGTGCTAATAACCAACAAGGACTGGACGGGGGGTAACTCCAATATCCAGGTCCTGGACCTAGAGATCGATGGTAACTTCTCAGATGGTACCAAGACAGGGGATGCGCTACTCCAGTTTGTCATAGTCCATCACGGCTATGCCCACAATGCTGAGGTGAAAAAGTGCACCGATGGGAAGATAAACCGCCTAATCACTTACTCCTCTCAAGCTGATGATGGCCTCTCGATAACCGATGGTGACGGGGACTCGATAACGAGGCGGATTTGGGTATCCAGCAGCTACGGATATGCCAATGCAGATTCCCAGTTTGAGGTTGACGATGGCCCCCAGTATGTCTACTTCCACGGAGTTGTTGCCTCTACCGGGGGAGGGGACAATAGAGGGATCTTAATTCACGCTCACGAGAACGAGTATGCCCCCAAGCATATCTCCTTCGTGGACTGCTGGGGGTACGACCTCGGCATATTCTACAGGATAAGCACCTCTCCGGGGGCATTGAGTTCTCCTAGTGATATCTACATAATAGGGGGTGGTGCCAAGGCCACTACAGAGGCATTTAGCTTTCTCTATGCTACTGAGGAGACAGACAATTTCTTCATTAGGGGGGTCACCCTTCCGGGAGGGGGAGGGCTTCCCACTTCAGCCATTATTTTTACCGGCGGCCATGGGGAAAACATAGTCATTGATGTGGATGCCTACAACTATCCCCACTATGTAATTAGCATGGACGGAAAGGACAGTGCCAACCGCTACGAGAGGATCCAGATTAGGATACACTCGGATGGGGCCAAGCATGGCGGTGTTTGGCTAAAGAATGTCAGGGATGTCACCATTACCGGGATGATTAGGAACAGCAATGCCACCTTGCAGGCAAACAGGGCAGCGATATATTTTGATGACAATGTAGACAATGTGATTGTCTCGGGTATGAACCTGAGGAATAACTACAATGGTATTTACATAAGCAATACGACCACATCTGTTAAAGTGACGAATTGCGACCTGCGAGATAACGATGGCTACCCTGTGTATGACGCAGGAGGCTCGGGTATAGAGCTCACCTGCAACCTAGGGTATGTTGCCGAGTACGAGATCCGTGATGCGCTGGCCAATATTCTCGAAATCCTGGGGGATGTTAGGGGTATATGGCCCTTCTACGAAGTCTCTGGGACGACAATAAGTGACTACAGTCGGCGCAATCACGATATGACGCCAAGCGAGGATGTGTCTAACTGGGACACACCGCCTTATTTCAAAAACAAGGCCACAGTATACACGTTCAATGGGTCTGATGAGTATCTAAGTACGCCCGACCACGATGACTTCAGTTTTGGAGACGGCTCATCGGATGATCCTTTCAGTCTGGTTGCTGTGGTCAAGATTGCCAATGCCACTGCAGGGAACAGCCTTATATCCAAGTATAACGCCTACACAGCGAACCGCGAGTATCATCTGTTCATCGAAACCAACGGTTACCTGTCTCTCCAGCTCTGGGATGAGAGTGATGATACATATATTGGGAGGTACGAAGCCTCGGTCTTTCCCCAAGATCAGTGGGTGGTGATCGTTGCCACTTATGATGGCAGTAGCTCTGCTGCCGGGATCAAGATTTATCGTGACGGTGTTAGGGTTGATGATACAGATTATGTTTCCGGGACATATGTCGCCATGGAAAATCTTGCTGCCGAAGTGGCAATTGGCTATTACACATTCGGTACCGGCGTGAAGCGCTGGCTACTCAATGGTGAGGCTACCTGGTTTGCTATCACGGGGAAGGAACTAAGTGCCGATGAGGTATGGTCGCTAACACAAAGACTAAAGGCTGTTATCGGGGAGTAGCATGAGCTAGATGCCAAAGATGGAGTCAGGGGCACGACCGACGGTCGAACCGACAAGAATAGTTATTGGCTCCTATGCTGGGAATGGTGGAACCACAGCAAGGCAAATAACCTGTGGTTTTACGCCTCGGTGGGCTAGCCCTTCCGGTTTTCGGGCCTGGCCCCGCCTCTAAAGAGGGACGGAGGTAGAAGGGAGGTATCAAGCGCATTCCTCCAAGACTAAAGTCTGGGGCTTCCTGCGCTTGGATTGTGTGAAGGAATGGTCTTGGACAGAGACCAAATTCGCTATCAAGAGTGGCTGGAGCGGAATCTCAGCCTGCTGGAGAGGATAGGAGATATCTTCACCGGGCTGGATGAGAGGCTGGACTACCTGAACCGGACACTCATCGGTCTGGAAGACCTGGTGAAGCAAATCGTGAACATTCTCAAGATAAGACCGCCGGCACCACCCCCGGCCGTGCCGCCTGAGGTCGCCCCCCCTCCCCCCGTACCCCCAGTGCCTCAGGTGGTGTATGTCCAGCCACCCGTAATCAAGTTCCCCGTACCCTTCCTCATCTCGGAAGATAGCGGAATCGCAAGCGGTGGTAGCAGCACAACGCTCAGGGATGACAGCCGCTTCTGGCAGGACAATATCCTGAGGGGAACCCTGATACGGATCTACCGGGGTGAGGAGGTCTACGAGCGGGTCGTCGTCTCCAACACTTACAACCAAGTTACCTTTAGCCCGTTACCCACCGGTGTCGAGGTAAGGCGAGGGGACAGGTGGTCCCTCAAGCCGGTCATCCGAACACTCCCTGAGTCAGCGGTCTCCCAGGTCAACCGCCATTCTGGTCCCGAAACCGAGTATCAGACCGTCGTCTCCTGGCAGGTCTCGGAAAATAGACTGGGCATGCTCCGGGAGATAAGCATGGTGAGCGACAACTACACCAAAACACGATTCCGTCTGACAATTGCTGATGAGAGGCAGTTTGAGGACCTGGAGATACAGACCAGCCTTACCCTCCCCTACCCCAACCTGATTCTTCCTTCGGAGGCAGTCGTCCTCCTTGAGGCCAAATCCTCAGACGGAACATCGATAACCGTTGACGGCTCAATAACCGGGAAGGAACTCGGCTGATGGGATTTGGAGTTACCCTGACCGCGGTTGAGACTGCGCTCGCCCGGAAGTACCCGTTCATGGACTTCTGGAGCCTCCCCGCTGATAAGCTCACCGTTGGTGCTACAGCCGCAGACCTCGACTTCCCCGATGTGGTGGTATCAGGACTACCCTCAGGGGCGACAATCAAGCGGGCTGTCGCCATCCTCACGGCTCGTGCCATCAAGGACACCTCAGGTTCCGATAACTACATCGACCAGGCAAATAAGACCCTCAGGGTAAAGAAGTCAACCGGCACCTGGGGGACTGACGACATAGTTGCCATTACCTTTGACCAGAATAGCCTCTACTGTGCTGGCGGGACAAAGGAGCCGGGTATCGCCATCATTGGTTCCCAGGATGTGAAAGCCGAAGTCGACGGGGATGGCACCTACAACTTCCGTAGCGACCAGACCAACCGCTCAGATGCCATCTCAGCCCTCGCCGATAGCCTTGAGCTCTATGATCTCCAGGTGGGAATCAGGATATTCTTCGAGTAGGGATGAGGACGCTGATCCAGGGTGGCGGTATCTATGTCCCCGCCGCCGACGCCACCAACTACAACCCCCTCTGGGGGAACTTTGCCTGGCAGACTGGCCCGACAGGCTGCTACCAGGTGGTGCCGTGTAATGGGAAGTTCTCCCACCTCTACGTGTGGACAAGGGGCGAGCCTGGCGCCATTGGCTCAGGAAAGTCGAGAACCCTAAACCTCTATGTGAACGGAGCCGCCAGTGCCCTCTCGGCACTGATTGACGAGGGAACCATGTACGCTGAGGACACGACAGACGAGGTCTCGGTCTCGGCGGGTGACCTTGTCTGCATCGAGCATGTCCCGACCAACACCCCCGATGTCTATGAGACCCTCTGGTGCGTTATCTTCACCGCTTCCACCGGAGGCCAGAGCCTGGTCCTCGGCTGTACGGATGCCAGTACTGCCGGCCAACTCAGTAGCTCAGCCACCGAGTACGCCAACTGCGGGACAGGAGGTGCCCGCCCCTCAGGGACAAGCTCCCGCTACCGTGAGCCAGTGCCCACCTCGGGCAAATTCAGTGCCCTCTATCTCGACCTCAGCTCTGCCCCCGACCCCGGTGGCAGCAGTGGTTACACCTTTACCCTCCAGGTGAATGGCACAGATACTGCTCTGGCGGTGACCATCACCGGGGACAGCACCACGGGAAGCTCGGTAAGTGATGTTGCCTGGGGGCTGAGGTGGGAGCCAGATACCCTGGGCCAGGGGATAGTCCTCGGCTCAACCTATGACCTCCAGCATGCCACCAATACCGAGTATGTTACCCCCACCACCTGGAGCATAAGCACCTGGGCAACGACCACCCCCAGCCGAGCCCAGCCACTCTGGGAGGCAACGGTCAAGAACTTCTATGTTATCCTGGAG
>JAFCZZ010000016.1 GCA_019314085.1 Deltaproteobacteria bacterium
CTGGTGGTGCGCTTGGTGAGAACGTTACCCAGCCCGTTGACGGCGCCGGCCATGGCGATGTGCTCGGCCTCGTCCCACGTCTCGACCTGGACCAGCTTAACGTCTGGCTTATCCGCCGCGTTGTAGACAACGCGGTAGTCGGTGCTGTTGCCGCATGAGCGCAACGCTTCCACCGAGGTCACGTTGACGGCGCGCGGGTCGGCCTGCAGCACTGCGGCCTCGATGGCTGCGAAGACACTGTCGGCCTGGTGCCACGTGTCGGTCCGGTCGAGCGTGTCGTGTGCCGAATACCCTGTCGTGGGTGCGGGCCGGCCGTCGGCGGTCACGGTGGCGACCGATCGCGGCAGGCTATTGTCGATGACGATCGCGGTTGTGGTGAGTCGCATGGCTGTCTCCTACCTAAGCTGTCCTCGAGTGATGATGTGTCCCCAGAGCCAGCAGATGGCTCCGAGTCCGCCCAGCTCGACCCAATCGAGCCAACCCAGGTGGGCGGTGCCCGCTTGGAGCGGGCCGAGAATGTCCGTCCAGCTCACTGGAGCCGCTCCGGGCAGTAGTTATGGGCCAGCTCAGGAAGCCAGCTGGCGGTCCGGTTCTCGTCCAGGTGACACGAGATGCGCGGATTGCAGTCCCGCCCTTCGCGGTCGCAATCTGGGCAGTAGGTGCGCCCTTGGCTCCAGGCCTCGTCGTAGTCCGCTCCGGTGTCGTCGTGGACCTCGCCAGTGTTGCAGCTCACCCACGCTTCGGCCCACTGGACCTTGGCGCTACCGCACACCGCGCACAGGTCCAGCGCAGCGGACTTTGGCTGCAGGTGGGAGCAGCGCTCGGCGGGGAAGGCGTCGCACTGCAGGCACCGCTCGGAGCCATGGTGGTCCAGGTAGGTCCCGGGCACCGTGCCTGGCTCAAAGCCAAGCTCTCGGCCTGCGTCTGACTGTACGTGGTAGGGGTGAATCATGCTCTGCTCTCCTGCCCAGTGCTGGGCCGCGAGGGGGGGGGGGGGGCAGTTATTGCTCGCGCACGGTGAGCGCAGCATGTACCGCTGCGCCTAGTCTTGTCAGAACGCCGAGAACGATAACCGGGCCGACAGGCTTGCCCCACACTTCACGCCTGGTAGTCCCGTAAGTCCTGGCTACCAGGCCTTTTGATTCAAGCTGCTTGAACCTGTGCGAAGCACACCCGCTGCCAGGCACAGCAACTTCACGGAGCGCTCTTTTTTGCTGCTTGGTGAGTTTGCCTGCAATAGTTTCGGCTTCGTTCATGGTCTCGTCTCCTGCCCATTGCTGGGCCGCGAAGGGGGACGGCGGCTCTAGGCGGCGGCGAAGGTCTCCGCCCAGGTGACGACCTCGGCGGGAAGCTCACGACGGGTCCAGGCGCTGCCAAGGGCGTAGCCACAGTCCGGGCAGATTGCGCCCGGGTGGGTCTTGTAGGTCTCTCCGCGGGCCTCCTGGTGCTCGCACTCGGCGCGCATGTCGTTCAGGTGCCAGGCGAAGTAGGGGGCCGCCTCGGGGAAGAACCGGGCGATCTCGTCCCGGATCTGGCCGCACGAGTGGCACACGTACACCTCGTCGCCGTCCTCCTCGACGACGTCCAGGCCGTGGTACTCACCGTCAGATTCGATGACGAACTTAGCCGCGCCGCGCGCGGTGCGAAACTGGCGCCCGCAGCGCTCATTCATTGCGTAGATCTCCTCGGGAGACTCCTCAAAATACGACTCCCAGTAGGCGAGCGTCTCGCGCCGGGCGCCCCGCTCACTCAGGATCTCGCCGGCCGTCCCGGTCATGGTGAAGCGGCCCTCGTGGAGCCGAATCGTCAGCTCGCAGAACTCGTTGCCTTTGCGGCGCATAATCTTGCGTTCCATGGTCATCTCCTGCCCATTGCTGGGCCGCGGTGGGGGGTGCTAGGCGTCAAGTCCTTGGGCTGCGAGCCAGCGAACCACCTGGGTGGCCGCGCCGCTGTCAATGCGCCACTCCGGGACGGCTCCGTAAAGGAGCAGGCCGTGGTTGCACAACTCACGCCGATCTTTGAGTAGCGTGCTGACGTAGTAGCGAGAGACGAACTGCCCCCGCGGCCCAAACTTGTCAACGCTCTGGCTGCCGTCGTAGAACTCCACCAACGGGTCCTCGGCGGGGCGGTGGTACTCAGATGGCTCGTGTACGAGGCAGTCGTCCCGACCGTAGGCCTCCCCGAGCTGGACGACTCGCACCCGCCAGGGGCGCAGGTTCTCGTCGTAGACGGTGAGCATGCCAGTGTCGTCGTTGGGGTCGGGATTCATGGTCTCGTCTCCTACCCCTTGCTGGGGCGCGGTGGGGGGGTGTCGGTCAGCAGCCCGGCTTGGGCCGCATGTTGCCGCGGGAGTCTTGGTAGCTCCGGTGCCCGCAGACTGTGCAGCGAAACTCGGTCAGCACGACGGGCGACCCGTCCTTGCGAAAGTAGGTCAGCGTCCCGGCTTGTCCGGGCACCCACTTGTGTTTGCGGCACTTCTTGAGTTTGCGCGGCATAACGTCTCCTGCCCATTGCTGGGCTGCGGTGGGGGGTGCTCAGGCGCAGCGGCAGGCTAGGGCGTAACCGAGCAGCGTCATCCGCTCCCAGATCTCGACGCACTGCCATGATGGGTGCTGCTTCGTCAGCGCCAGGGCCTGGTTCAGCACGTTGTGCTGGTTGGCTGGGGTACCGGGGCCGTCTCGGTCGGCCTGGGTTCGTTGAATAACGATGGTAGCTTGCTTCATGGTCGGTCTCCGTGTCGCTACACTCGAGCGACGCTTCAACCAGTGCTGGCCCGCGGTGCCCCCCGCTCCCAGCGTCCTGATAAGAGGTGATTATCAACACGCTATCCGTTTCTGCGTCCTGATAATAAATACTTATCAGGACGCAGAACGAGCCCCCCTGCGCGGCCCAGCACTGGTTGAAGCGTCGCTCGAGTGGGCGGCGCAGGGCCCATCGCGGCCCACCACAGGGAAGAGACGCTATGACTCACCTCACCATCACCAACGTAGAGCAAGCTGAGCGTCACGCAGAGATGCATGACGCTCCCAGGGACCTCGCTGTCGTGCTCGACCAAGACGGCGACGGGCGTGGATGGGTCGGCTGGGCGGTCAGTGCCTTTACTGGCCGCGACAGTGAGTTCGACATTCCTGTCGGCGAGGCGGTGTTCTTCGATCGCCGCGATGACGCGGCCACGTTCGCCGCGCTGCTGATGAGTGCCATTCGAGTGTGACCCCCACCGCGCCCCAGCAAGGGGCAACAGAAAGGAGATCCAAAGACCGACCTGGGCACGTCTCAAAACTGCCCCCCCATGTCGCAGGCACCGCCGAAAAGGCCACGGGTGTGGCGCCCTTAACGGTGAGCGGTGTTCTGGTCGGGTTCGACTCCCGGGCCTGCGACCCACTACCGGCTCCAGCCGGCCAGGAGAAGACTCGTGAAGACCTTATTGAGCAGCTATCCGGCCCGCCGCCCGCACCCAGCCTTCGATATGGCTGAGGCAGGACTTGAGGACGCCGACACCGGCATCAGTGTGCACGTTGTCCGCTACCGCGACAACCACCCGGACTACGTCGGGGGCCGCTTCGTTGAGGTGTACGATGGTGAAGGGGACCTGCTGGACGGAGACTTCGGTGAGCCAGAACAAGAGCTGGCTGCCTTACTAGCCGACGCCGTGACCGAATTTGAAGACGAGGTTCAGCCATGAAAGCACTCACCGAATATCGCTGTACGCGCAGCAAGCTCTACACTCACGACTGCATCGGCCGAGACGACGTCGGCGCCCGACAGGGGCACTACGTCGTGGCCTGCAGCCGAGAGTGCGCCCAGCGGGTAATGGAAGCGGACTTCCCGTCCGACAGCGGGCGCTTCACCGTGGACGTCTCCAAGTCGGTGTCCTGGCCCGCCAAGTGCGAGTGCTGCGCGGTGGCCACAACGGGCAAGGTGTCAGCGTGAGGCACTTCGAAGCGCTACTGGACCTGGCTGACGAGACTGGGCTTCCGGAACGGCACGTGACGGATCTTGACTGGGATCGCCTGGTCCTAGAGGAGACCCCCGAGGAGCAGCCGTTCGGGTTCGCGCTCAGAGACATGGGTACGCACCTGTTCATGCCCGGCACGCAAGACGGCGTCGGCCACACCGCGGACATGTTCCCGGGCTTCGTGCGGGAGTCGTTTGGCGGCAGCGGCACCTTGCGTTTCTACTGGTGGGACGGGCAGCAGCTGCAGCCTGTCAGTGAGCGCAAGCTCACCGCCAACCTGCGCGCTGCAGCCAACGGCTACGCAACCGAGAGCTTCCCCTGCGCTCACTTCTCCAAGAAGTGAGCGCCTTCGCGGCCCAGCAACAGGCAGGAGACCAGAACATGAGAACGATGCAAGAGGCCGAAGAGATCGCGAAGTTCGTCCAGCAGGAATACAGCGTGCGGTGCTTCACTTCTGACGTGACCGACGCTGTGGCCGACTCGCCGCCTTGGATCCAAGTCGACACGAACGGCTTCATGGCGGCCTACCAGGGCCCCTGCAACGATCGGTTCGACAGCTGGCTGCGCGGGTTCGAATCCGGCTACCACCACTGCCTCGCTCGCCAGAAGGGCTGAGCCCCGCCTCAGGCAGGAGACCACGACCATGACACGATCACTCACCAAAGCTTCCGCCCCCCGCGTCGCCGATCTGTTCGCCGGCTGGGGAGGGTTCAGCGTCGGGGCCGAGCTAGCGGGCTGCCGCTGCGTCTACGCAGCCAACCACTGGCGGCTGGCCGTACAGGCGCACCGTGCCAACCTGCCGCATGCGCAGCATGCCTGCCAGGACCTGCGCCAGGCCAACTGGGCCACGCTGCCGGACTACGACGTGCTGCTCGCAGCTCCAGCTTGCCAGGGCCACAGCCAAGCCTCTCAGCCCAAGCGTCGGCGCTACCACGACGCGCTCCGGGCCACGGCCTGGGCCGTGGTGGACTGCGCCGACGTCACCGAACCGAAAGCGATCGTTGTCGAGAACGTGCCCGATTTTCTCCGCTGGCGCTTGTACCCAATCTGGCGCGCCGCGCTGGAGCAGCTCGGCTACCGGCTGACCGAGCACCTTCTAGTGGCCAGCCACCACGGAGTGCCACAGCGCCGCAAGCGCCTGTTCGTGGTCGCCATGCAGGGTCGAGCTTTTGAGCTGGACCACCAGCCCACCAAGGAGCCCGCCTTCGGCCCCCACATTGACTGGGAGGGCGGCAAGTGGCGCCCCCTTAGCCGGGCCACCGCTGGTGCCCAAGACCGTATCCGGTCAGCTCAGCGCCGGCACGGGGCACGCTGCCTCATCCAACACGTCACCGGCCACAAGGGCCTGAACCTGTCCGAACCCATCCGCACCATCACGTGCCAGGACCAGTGGGCCGTCGCAGACGGCAACCGCTACCGGCCGCTGACCATCCGCGAGACGGCTCGCGCGATGGGATTCCCGGACGACTACTTCTGGCCCGAGGGCCGCCGGCGCGACGCCATCCGCGGGCTCGGCAACGCAGTGTGCCCCCCGGTGGCCCGCGATCTCGTTTCCCAGGTCACTGCCCAGGCGGCCTAATAGGAGTCAGCAATGCCATACGTTGAAGGATACCTCACCTACGGTCCGCGCAACGCGAGCGGCTGGCCCGCCTTCGTTGATGACGAAGGCAAGGTGTGGCTCACCGAACGTGTGCGCAGCGTCATGGTAGAACGAGGCCCCACGCGGCTCGACACACTCTTTGACGCGGTGTGGCGCCCGGCGACGACCAGTGGCGAGCTCCCCAAGTGCTTCGTAGGGTGTGCGCTGTTCGATGCTATCTACGCTTGCCTGCACCGTGCCGTGCTCCATGCTAACGGTGAGTCGTGCTGGCGCATTGCACGGCCATTCACCCAGCAGCCAGCGGTGCCCGCCGGACAGGTGCGCACTATCACCGTCATCGGACGGGTCTGGGGCCCCGATCTGAACGGCAACAGTCACTGCGGAGCCACCATCTTGGTCAACGGCGAGGAGGTGGGGCGGCCAAATCCCACCGGTGGTGAGCGAGGGTACCTGGCTGAGGCTTTCGATTGGTTAGAGCGCCACGGCTACATCCTACGCGGCGCCCAGGACAACCATCGGTTTAGCGTCTCCCCGGACGCCTACTGTCGCCGCAAGGACATCACCCTGCATCACGAGGCCTGTCGAGTGGGCCGCAAAAGGGACCTGGCCTGACCAATGTGGGAGCTACAAGAACACATGCACCCGTACGTGGCCCCCAGCGTGTGGAAGGCCGCGCTCAGGCACGGTCACCCGTCCTATGAGCACTGGCTCGCCGATACCTACGCCGACCAGCGGCACGACGCGGACGACGAGGCAAGCCACGCCGCTCTAGTGAGCCGTGCGCTCGAAACCATCGAGCGCACCAACCCAGAAGTGATCGTTGATGCCATCGCGGAGCACGCCATCGAAGTGGGCTCCACGACCAACGGGGGGCACGAAATCTATCTGGACGACTGGACCAGTGTGCCCTGGTGCTCGGAGAGCGAGATGCTGGTCTGGCCCGGGTGAACACAGCATGACAACACAAAAGAACAGCAGCCGAGACGACGACCTCGCCCAACAGTTTGCCGCCTTCGTGCGCCTGTTTCGTCAGCAAGGGTGGTCGGATGACACCGCGAACACGGCGCAACGGCTGGGGGCGCGCATCGACGCCTGCCAGCGGCGAGTACGCCATCTTGACGGCGTACTCCATTCGATAGCGCACAGCGCCAACCAAGCAACATGGTTCGGCACGGCCTACCAACCGGACGATACCGTTTGCCCCCAACACAGTCTGGAGAACACCGATGAGAGCGAAAGCGGGTGAGACGATTTCCAGAGCGGCCCGAGCGCGACTCGGACAACTGTGGGGCATGACGGGGCCGTGGCCAGATGACACGGTGGCGACAAAGTCCAGAGACGACGACGGCCAATGGTTGTGCGCCACCTGCGGGCTAACCTTCGCCAACAACGCCCAAGCCATGGGCCACGAATTTGAGCACGACAGCCACCGCCTGGCGTGGCTATCGTTCACCAGCCAGAACATCGAGGAGGCCTAAGAGAACCATGCGCAAGATCACCCAAGATGCCGCTCACGCCTTCAATGCCGGCCGGACACTCTGCCGCGACAACACAACCGTCGCAGTCGACCCAGATGGTGAGGTCATGCTCTGCTTGCACGGCAACCTCATCGCCAAGCGTACCGCTGACGGGCGCCTCTTCGTCCGCACTGCTGGGTGGGACACGACCACGACCAAGGAGCGGCTCAACGGACTGGGCGACGTCCAGGTCTATCATGAGCGACGCGTGCTACACCTCAACGGCAAGCCGTGGGACAATCATGCGGACTGGACCGAGGTTGCGGCGGCGTGACGCCGCGCCACGCGATCCCTGCAACTGGAGAACACCATGTCCGAGCGCCGAACAGCTGTCATCTACATCGCCGCCGTCACAGGGCACGTCCGCGCCGCCAGGGGGCTAGTAGGGCGCGCAATCCGACGCTCCCTCGGAGTCAAGCAATGGTACACCGACCCTTACTTCGTCACCTACAGGAGCCGCGCAGATGTGATCCGCGACGGAGCCGACGCCGCCCTTGCCAGTCCCCGTTTTACCCTGGAAATTACCGATGATGAAAGAGAACTACTTGAGGCCGAGCTCATCCACCTAGCGGCGGACGAGGGCTGGCTTTCCGGGCCACCTGTCGACATCTACCACGACTGAGACGATGGGACGCAAGAGCAGGAAACAGAACCGGAACCGGAAGCGGCGCGCAAAGGCAGCGGCCGCCCGCTTTATCCCGCCGCCCCATCCCATGGCCGATCCGCAAGCCTGGCTCAACACGCCGCTCCCTATCTGCCCGCGCTGCGGGCTCCCCCACAGCACAGTCCAGCTGAGACTCAACCCCTTCTTCGTCGAGGGCATCGATGTTTGCCCTGAGTACATAAAATCGTGCCTCGCCTGCTGGCAAGAGAGAAAGGACGACATCTAATGACCCCCACCGACTGGAGAGCAACCGCAGCGCAAGCTTGGAAGGCATGCGACGACCGGCCGCTCCGTCGCGACGAGAAGATCGCATTGGTGTGCGAGGCGCTCACCAACAACCTGGAGCGCGAGCGGACTGGGGGGTACAGCTCGACGAGCATTGACCACCTGGCGGCTCGGAGTCCGTTGAATGCGCGAAAGTTCGGGGCGGTGTGCCGCCACCACCTAGCTGAAGTCAATCGCCTACTGGGCACCGACTATCGCTACTGCAAAGCCGCGTACCACCCAAGTGGCAACGGAGCGTTCGGTCGACTGGGCGGCAGCCGACCAGCCTCCTACCACAAGCCGTGCCTAATCTAAGGACCACTATGAGCCCATTTCGACTGATCATCAAAGGCACCGGGGAAGAGGTAACCGACGCATGCAAGGCACGCAATGTTGCACCGCTACGCGCCGTGGAGCTGCCCGACCGGAACAACACCGTCGTCGTTGCCATGGCCGACCCACTCGAGCTACACCAATGGTACGCCGGGGACGAACAAGAGCGGGGCTTGATCCGGGCCGGCAAGCCACTACCGCCCGGAGCTCTACTGTATTTTCAAGAGGGGGCAGGCGCCGACGCCGCCCCCAACCAGTGAGGACCACCATGGAAATGCTCAGCGCAGATTACGGCACCAGCTACACCTACCCCGCACCGCTCCACACAATTGCTGGGTGGGTCGGGGACTGGAGCTACGGAAACGACACTGCAGCGCATCTGCACGTCACGCTACCGCGGGGCCGCATCTTGAGCGTGTTCGTTGAGCACGAGGAGCCTGCAGAACGTGAGGACCCGAACACGGCTCGGTACAACGTGTTCGAATGGGACGCAGCCAACGAGCAGCCCGACCTCGGGGCCGACTGGTTTGAGACCGAAGATCCATACGCCCTGCTCGGCTACCTCGTCGTTGCCAACCAAGAGGCACAATGACGAAGGACCAACAGCGACGCGAACAGGCGGCTTGGCGAGCCAAGCAAAGCCTAGCTCACTTCATGAGAGCGGTATTCAAGGCTGCCGGGCTACCATGGGACAGCGACAGCCAGGACGGGATCACTGGTATTGTTGACGATCTCGTCGAGGCCTGCACCCCTGTACCGCCGCCGCGACCGCTAAGCCAGCTCACGGCAGCGCTAGACGACTTAGAGCAGCCGGGGGCGATAGCAGAGCTGACGATGGCTGAGATTGCGGAGGTAGCCGAATCTAATTGGGCAACTTCCCCCACACCGCCCCATGCCGGAAAAGAGCCCCCGGGCGACACTGAGGACTAGACTGTGCTTAGCCCAATCCGCCGCCTACGACTGCTCAAGCAAGTGCTGCGCCTCGCCCGTAAAGGAGGGCGCGAGGAGCTTAGCGGCGGCGCCAGCGGCCACACTATTCGCCGGCAACAGCGCGCCCAGGACAAGGCGACGCAAGCCGGCTGTCATGTCTGCGACGTGGCGGTCATGACCTTTCAGGGACTCGACGAGGGCAGTGCGAGCGGAGAGACGTGACCATCTAAGGAAAGGCTGACGCGATGAGTGACAGGTTTGAACATCTAGGAGCGTACGAGCTGCGGACAAAGCCCGACACGGTGCCCGTAACCATCTGGGGTGGCGAACACCACGACAGCTTCCTAATCCCACACTGCGGGGACATCGTCCACTGGGAGCACGCTGGCGATGACGAGATCCAAGAGACGGTGGTGGGGAGCTACTCGGCCTACACGGTCTTGGCGTACGAAGCCGAGGCGGCTGGGCTCTGCCCCGTCACCGACGTGTGCGACGCTGTTAGCGACGCACTGCACCATGCAAGCGAAGCCATCTATGACGACGGCGCGCACTTTAGCAAGGAGCACGGCCTCGACGACCACTGGGGGGGGAACATTCTAATCGTGCACCACGTCAAACTGGACGAGGGCCACCGCGGGAGAGGACTTGGCCTGGCCGTCATCCACACACTCGTGCGCCGCTACGGTGCCGACCGAGAACTCGTCGTCATGAAGCCGTTCCCATTGCAATTCTCGCACAAGGTGACCCAGGATAACGAGGGCGAGTTCAAGGCTGCCGTTGCCAAGCTGACCGCCTATTACAAGCGGCTTGGATTTCATCCTCTCCGGGGAGCGCCAGAACACCTTGTTCTAGATTTAGCCCGTGGCCGTCCCTCTCTGGAGAAAGTGCTTGAGGCATGAGCTACCAGGGAACAATGGCGCTACTAGGGCTCCTACTGTCCGGTTGCTGGCCGGCGCTCGAACCGGTCGACGAAGAGCCCGCCGAGGGGTGCGAGCTGCAGTACGACTGCCGCGACAGCAGCGCCGACCAGGCGCTCTGTGTCGCGGGGCTCTGCCAACCGAGCGGCACCATCAGTTGCTCGGCAGACGATGACTGTGGCGCGCTCGGATGGTGCCTACTCATCGCGGAGGACTGCGTGCATGGCGATCCGGAAAGCTGCGATGGGGGCACCGAGGGGGTGTGCATGCCGTCCGATCCCCGTCACTGTCGCAACGGTGACGAATTGCTCGACTGCTACGCCGAGAAGCGGGTGTGCTGTGAAAGCATCACCGGACCCGACACCGGCAGCCGCAGATGTGCCGCGGCCGAAGACTGCACGCCCGAACTGGGCGGCTACCCGACAATCAACTCCAAGGAGCTTCAGTAGGAGCGCCAAACCCTACGAAAAGCTGCGGAGGATACGGGTAATCTCAGCGGCGGCATCCGTGTGGCCGCCTTCGAGCAACGCAGAGTGTGCGAACGACAGCGAAAACGTGACGCATTGCCTCGTGGCAAAGTCCGTCTTCACCGGGGGGAGGAATGGCTTGTCGAGCGTTCGGATGGCAGCGTCACCGATCGCTTTTCCGGCCTGGCGTAGGGACTCCAGCGTTTTTTCGCCGTATTCCTGGGCCTCTTCATCGAACTTCCTGAGCGCTGGAGCGGTCATGAGCTGCATAATAACAGAACCAACTGAGCCCAGCCAAAAAACCAGTGGAGCGGCAAAGAGCCGTGCACCAAGGTTGCCCTGGCGGCAACATTCGTGTACAACGTACGCGTGGGCGCAGGGCAACGGGAGACATGCTAATGGGACGATTTATCGTCAGAGAAACCGAGCACCGCGAGATCAGCGGCGCCTTTGAAACGCGCGACGAAGCCGAGACCTGGCTCGACACCGTCCAGCCGCATTATGCCCAGAGCTGCGCCGTGTTCGACGCGGACCGGGTGGGCGACCTGACCATGGGTGAAGTGGTGCGCGACCAGCGCATTGCTGAGCTGGAAGCGGAGGTGGCACACATCTCCGATCTCCATGCTGCCGCACACGCAGCCAGCGTCCGGAATGCGGCGGCGAGAGACACCGCTCTCCGCACTGCTGCCGGCAGCAGTGCGGAGCAGCTGGGCCACAGCAGCTGGCTCAGTGAGATGCGTGAACGGTTGCGCACCCAAGACAACCGCATCACCGCCCATCCCGTGTTTGTGGTGCAGCAGCGCCACCGCACATACGGGTTTGACCCAGCCTATGTCCAGGTGAACGACGAGATCGCCTGGATCGACGGGCCCAACGACAACGCCACCTACCACATGGGCGACCCTGAATGGGAAGAGGCGGAGGAGCGCTGGCAGAAATACTGCGATGAACCGGATGGTCTGACGCGCACCGGCTGGCACGATAGCTGGGAGTTTGTGACTGCCTGCTTTACCGAGCAAGGGTGCAAAGACTACATCCATGCCAACGGGCACAACCTCACCGACCCGCGCATCTACGTCGAGAGCGCCCACCGAAACCAGGAGTGGCAACAGCTCCGCGCCATACTACTTGAGCCCGCGGAGGACAAGGCGTGAGCGGCCCGAGCAGGCTGGTGGCATTCGCAAGGGCTGCCCTGGACGAGGGTCCGGTCCTGTTTGCGACGGGTGACTTTGCGGCTGAGATGGCCATGGCCGGCGCCGACATCTGCGATCACAACTTGCCGGCGCCAAACGGTCCAGGGTTGTGGCTGTTTGAAGGGTGGCTTGAGTACGGGCCAGATCCTGAGCCGGACATCTACCTCGCCGGAGAGTGGCGGAGGTTGAGCCACTGGGAGATGTGCCGGGTGCGTCACGGGATGGCGCCGTGGGACGAACCCCCAGCCACGGCGAAAGGGGGGCGAGCGTGACTGGAGCAGAGCGCATCGCGAGCGAACGACAGCGCCAACTGGATAAGCTGAACTGGACGGCTGAGCATGACGACGGACATGCGGATGGCGCGTTGGCGTTGGCCGCCGTATGTTACGCCTCGCCGGTGCGGCTCTACGTGGTCAACGAGTACGCCAGGGGGCGCATGTACCAAGACCCGTGGCCCTGGCCTGGAGAATACTGCGACAAGCGGTTTTACACCGCGCACGCCACAGCTCACTCTAGCAACGTGCCACCTAACCCCGACTCGTTCACCAAAGCCGAACGCGTCGATCTACTGGTCAAGGCTGGCGCACTGATTGCGGCTGAGATTGATCGCTTAGAGCGCGTCATCGCCGAGACAGGAGGAGAGGATGGGTGACCAGATGGCGGCGCGGGTGTTCAGCTGGCAAGGGTGGCGCCTGGAGGCGCGGGGGCATCACCAGACGCGCGAGATCGTAGCGGCGAAAAGCAAAGCAGCGGCAGCGCGAGCGGTCGGCGAAACTGATGCGCGTCGACTGTTCAACCTTGGCGAAACGTACAACGCAGAGGAGCTCAAACAGGCGCTGTCAGAACCCGGCGTGGGGTTCTGGCGGCCGCTCGACCAGCATCCCTCGGACAGGGTGTGGACGCGGGCGGAGAAGGAGAAGCCATGACCTGCGACTGTTCAGTCGACGTGGACTGTGGCCCTCGCTGCTCAAGCGAAAAGACCAGAACCGCTCGCAAGCAGCACCGGTGCATCGAGTGCCTGGAGCCCATTGAGCCCGGTGAGCGCTACGTAAACGAGTGGGGCCTGGACTACGAAGGCGACCCGTATTCCTATCACACGTGTGTGCTGTGCCACCGCATCCGGCGGCATTACTGCCCAAGCGGCTGGTTCTGGGGGATGCTCGCCGAACATCTGGAGGACTGCATCGGGTTCAACTACCTCACCGGGCCTGACGACGAGGATGACGACCCATGGTTTGACGGAGATGTGCCGGTGGCGACACCAAAGCCGCGGCTTGCAGCAGGAGGCCAAGGTGGTTCGGCTGACTAAGGCTCAGTCCAAAACGCTGCAATGGCTCCACAAGGTAAAACCGTGGGGAAGGTGCCCGGGGCTACGGATCCAGACGTTTCACGCGCTCAAGAAAAAAGGGCTGATTGTGTGGGGCGGCTACGGTTGGGAGCTCACGACAGCCGGCGAGGCGGAGCTACAGAAGTGAT
>JAFCZZ010000640.1 GCA_019314085.1 Deltaproteobacteria bacterium
AGAGCAAAAACTTGAAGCGTTTCCGATCCTTGAGCCGTTGTCGAAAGCAACCGCCACGGCGCTTGCGCCAGTCAAACTTCTCGAAACAGATTTTCTTGAACTAGACGTCTGCGAGAGCAAGGTCGGCAAAGCCGATATGAATTTTTTGGCGAAGGCCGTGTGCCTGAAACGATGCCCGCGCAACGTCTTGCCGTCTGTCGATGCAGCGGCAGATCCGCACTACGTACAGACTGAGGATGGTGCGTTTTACCGGGACGACGCTTACTATAACTATCCGTCTTTTGCAGCAGCGTCAACTTGGTTCCATCGGGTGCCCGAGCGCAAACAGGAAGGCTACGCAACGTGGGTGCTGGCAGGAACGGATTACTCCGCGCTGATTATTCATCATGCGTGGCCCCACCGACGTTTGATTTTCAAGAGCGAAGAGGCGCAGCTTTTGTACACGTTTTTGCTCAAGCGCTTTTATGTGCAGACAAGATCGGCACGCATAATCGCCGACTTTAAGCTCAACAAAACCGTACCTGAAATGCCCGCGGACTACGTAGCTCATAGTCAGTTGCCGTTGGTGGACTTTCAACGTGTCGGCCTGATGGCGTCGCTGAACAATCCAAGCTTTGCATTGTTCATGGAGCAAGGGACAGGCAAGACGCCAATTTGCATTGCCAGAGTTTGTCTTGAAGCAGCACGCAAGCGAGCGCGATCCGGCAAGATGTACAGAACACTTGTAATTTGCCCGCAACAGGTAAGGCTGAATTGGCGTCGAGAATTCAGAAGGTTCGCAACAGCGCCGGGCAAAACGTGCGTGTTACGTGGCACCCGGTTGAAAATGGTGCGCACATTGACCGATGCAATGCGAGACGAATCCGACTGCGCATGGTCAACAACCGTGCTGAGCATTGACAGCGTGGTTGGTATGTGGCAAGCGCTCGGAAATATCCGTTGGGATCTGGTTATAATCGACGAGAGCCTTACCGATCTTTTCACGGCAAGTTCAAAGACGCTAAGAAGATCAGCGCCAATGGTGTTGGTGTTCGCAAGCTTGCCGGGTTTAAGAATATCCCGTTGGTGCAAGAGCGCTTGGCGCGCTTGTCGTTCCTGTTAAGCCAGAAAGAGTCCGGCATGAAGCTACCAGAGCGCGTCTATGATATTTACGAGGTTGCAATGTCACCCGCGCAGATGCAGATTTACAAAGACGTCGCGAATCAGGTGGTCGCCGAGATAAATGAAATGTTGGCAAACGCTGAAGCCAAGGGCCAGAACATTACAGCAGAATGTATGTTAGTGAAAATGATCCGGTTGGCGCAGGTTTGCAGCGGTTTTGTAAAGCTTGACGATATCGAAGATTTGGACAACAGCATAATTATACCGGGTGAAATTCATCAGATCGACCGAGCTAATCCGAAGATCGACGCCGTCGTTGATATGATCAGAACCGACTGGGCAAATGATCCGAATTCCAAGTGTATAATCTGGGCCAGCTTCATCGAAGACATTAGAGCAATATCCGAACGGTTGGCCGTTGAGGGAATTCGTCACGTTGGCTATCACACTGCAATCGAAAAGCAGTACAGGGTCAAAGGTTCTGATGCGGCTGAGGACGTGCTGAATTTGGACGATGGTTGCCGGGTGTTGTTGGCTAATCCTTCCAGTGGTGGTGTTGGTCAAAACTTTCTTGGTTATGATCGAGAGCACCCAGAAAATTCTGACATGTATGTTGACCACCATGTTTACTTTTCGTCAAACTGGTCGGCGGTAGATCGAAGCCAGTCAGAGAAACGAAGTCACAGACGCGGCACGCGCAGGAATTTACGAATCACGGATCTTGTGATACCGTTTTCGATCGACTTGGAAATCAGGGATCGGGTCAAAGACAAAAGAGCAATGGCAATGTCGATCCAAGATATAAAGTCGATTCTCAACGGTGTTTTGAAAGGCTACAAATAAGTTTGATTTGGTGCTTGCACCGACTCTCGTTGTGTGGTATACTATACTATAGTAAGACAAGTTA
>JAFCZZ010000005.1 GCA_019314085.1 Deltaproteobacteria bacterium
TGGATGTGTGCCAGGGCCTCTGCGCGGGCAGTAGCGGCTGCCTCCTGAATTAACACGGGTATCACCTCCTTGCACTACTAGTTCACGGCCTCGGAGGCGGCAGATTGTTTGTTGTTTATTCCAGGAATTTTCCATTGGTTAATAAACTCGATTGCTTCGCTAACACGTTCTTTGGGAATATCAAAGTAAGACTTAACTCCAAAGTGTCTCCTTATATCATTAGCAATCCAAATGTGGTAGCGTTTATGGAGAACAGGGTCTTTAACCTTTCCCAATTTGGATTCAATAGTTAGCTTGATAATATTGATTGTTGTTGCTTTATTCTCAAGTTGTCTGAGTTTGGAAGCCGCTTCTGGCAGCAGGAAGGCTTCAACTGGATACCCCAAGATGTCAGCAATGCGTTTCATGGTGCTATTCTTGGTTAAGCCCGTTTTTAACAACCTGGTTATGGTCTGGCGAGTAATACCTGCTCGATCTGCCAAATCGCCTTTGTCTAATCCGCGCTGCATCATGGCAACTAAAATCATTTCGGTGTCCCATCGGGGGCCTTTGTTTTTGGCTGCGTGAATTTTCATATGGCATCTGTGGCATACTGGAACTAGATTTTCCGGTGCGTGGTTACTTTTAGATCCGTCTTTATGATGAACTTCTGTAGCAGTTTCGCCACAGTATCGGCATGTAAAGTCGTTTTTTTTCTAACACTTTGATACGGTTCTTTTTCATCGCGTAGTGGTTCTCGTACTCAAACATATTGTCGTGCACTATTTACACCCCCAATCATTCGGTTCCAGTAGCATTCAGGATGTCCGAATCTTTGCTTTGTTCTTGGCGTTCCGCAAAGTTACTGGGTAAAAAAATATCGTTCGGTGTTTTTTTCAAAATAGCTGCAATGTCTAAGGCTATCTGTAGAGACATTCGTCTCTTGTTGTTTTCGAGCTGGCAATAGTAACTTTCTGAAACACCGAGTTTTTCGGCCATTTGCTTCTGTGTCAAACCAGCTTCTTCGCGGAATTGTTTTAACTTATTCATATCCTCACCTCCGTCAACTTTGCTGATCGCCAAGTTCTGATTTAATTATAAACTTGACTTTGCATTTTGTCAAGAGAAAATTTCGTTTTTGCAAAGTTTGTTCTTGCCATCTGTAAACTTTGCTATTTGCAAGGTATAATATTATTAGGTGGTGATAATCTTGAATTTTGGGAATCGATTGCGACAGCTAAGAAAAGAAAAAGGGTTAACTCAGGCGGAACTAGCAAAATTATTATCGATAGGGGAATCGACAATATCTTTTTATGAATCTGGCAAGCGTCAGCCTGATTACGAAACATTAATCCGTATAGCTGATCTTTTTAATGTTTCAGTTGATTATCTCCTTGGTCGCACCGTATTAGACGGCACCAAGAAAATAGACGGAAGTTATAAGCTCAACAAGGAAAAATCTAATAAAGGTATTGAGACCATCGCCGCCCACCGAACAGATGACCCGATGTCCGAACTCCCCGAGGAAGCCAGGAAGTCCCTCGAAGAATTTAAGGAATTCATCTTAAGGAAGTACGGTAAAGGAAGGGAATAACCATGCCGTTCTCGCTGCTGAAAATGGCGGACGAGCATGGAATCGTCGTTGAGTATTGGGACTTTCGGCCGCCTTTAGAGGCGGTTTATTGGTCTTTCCCCGGGTTGCCTCCGGTTATCGGACTAGCAAACTCTCTTTTTGGGCGCAGGGCGCATTTTCGCTGCGTGTTGGCTGAAGAATTAGGACACCATTTCACCAGCGCAGGGACGGCCATCCCCAGAACTTTCTTCCACTACCGCGACCGTCTGGAGGTCAGTCGAGTGGAATACCGCGCTATGCGCTGGGCCGCTTTGCACCTGATGCCCCTGGACAAGCTCCGTCTTGCCTTTAGAAAAGGCATTTACGAGCGTTGGGAACTGGCTGACTTTTTCGACGTGACAGAGGACATGGTGGACTTCCGCATGTCCTTGCCGGATATCCGGGATAAACTACAGACGATGGTTATGTGATATGGGCATGCAAAATTCTTTAATTCTGGATGGGGACTTTGAACGAAAGTTCAAGGTCTTATTGTCTGATCCTGTGTGGCCATCTGTTCAATGGCTCGTAATGGCCACACGAGATTACGAGAACGCGCTTAATACCGTGGGCATGTTGCTTTATTACCTCGAAACTAAAAAAGCTGCTTTTGACAGAGAAACCTATGAGCAATACGAAATGAAGCTGCTTGATTTTCTTTTGAGACTACTGGATAAGGCTGATCACTGGGAAGAATATGTCAATATTTACAACCGCATTCTTGAGGACCGCCCTTTCTATTGCCTGACATATAACCGCGAGCGCAATGATCCAGTCTTTAACAGGTTCATTCGATGGACGGATAAAAAATTCCACCATGTCCATTTCCTTTATGTTCACCATCATCGTTATGAGGTTATCTGTAGGAAGCTGGACAAGGTGCGGAGTGGCAAGCGCACTGGGAATTTATATCACGCCACACAGTGCAATTTGAGCGATGAAGAACTGCAGCAAAGATATGACCAGACTAAACAATGGATCGAACAGATTTTATCGGAATACCTGAAATACAAGGGGGTGAAAAAATGAGGGTAGCGGTCTATGCCCGCGTAAGCAGCGAGGACCAGGCTGAGCGCGGGACCATTGAGAACCAGCTAGAGTTTGCCCGGAAATACTGTGACCTTCATGAGTTGGACGTTGTGGAATGGTATCAGGATGACGGTGTGACAGGAACCATCCCGCTGGAGATGCGGGATGAAGGACGTCGCCTCCTGGAAGACGCCAAGGCTGGCCGGTTTGAGCTGCTCCTGATATACCGACTTGACCGCTTAGGACGATCTGCTCGCATTATCCTCAATGCCGTCTATGAGCTGGAGCAGTATGGTGTAAAAATCCGTAGCATGACAGAACCTTTTGACACTGGCGACCCTAACGGTCGTTTTCTTTTGACGGTCTTGGCTGGCGTAGCCGACCTGGAGCGCGAGACTATCCTCGAACGCATGTGGTACGGCGCCAACCGTGCTGCCCGCGCCGGGAAATGGCTGGGTGGAATCGTGCCATATGGATACCGGGTTAATGATGAGGGCTATTTGGAAGTCAATGAGGACCCCCTCCCTGGCATGGACATGAGCGAGGCTGGCGTGGTGCGGTTGATATACCACCTCATTGCTGACCAAGGATATTCCACCATTAAGGTGGCAGATTACCTGAATGCCCTTGGTGTGCCACCCTCTTACACCAAGGACGGCCGGCAAATAAAGAGAGGAAAGCGAAAGGTCAACACTGCTGGCATCTGGAGGCCAGGGAGAATTAGGAATATGGTAGTAAACACCACATATAAGGGAATCCACTACTATGGCAAGCGTACCAAAAAGAAACGCGAGTTGATACCCAGGGAGGTCCCTGCCATCGTAACCAAGGACATCTGGGAAAGGGCCCAGAAGGTCCTCCGGGATAACCAGCTGGAGGCCATGAAGAATGCCAAGCGGCAATACCTGCTACGTGGGCTTATCAAGTGCGGGGTCTGCGGCCTGACCTACCACGGCACAGCCTACAGTGGCCCTGGAGGCAAACCTAAGGCTTACTACGTCTGCGGCGGCAAAACGGCCTACCGTGGCCCTCTGGGCGGGAAGTGTACATCAAAGAACGTCCCTCAGGACTGGATCGAGGACTTGGTGTGGCAGGCCTGCGTGGATTTTATTAATAACCCTGGCGATGCGATTAAAGAACTGGCTGCCAGTATGGAGGAAAGGAAGTCGCAAAAGGCAGCCCTGACCGCAGAACTGGAAATGGTCAAGAACGCCGCCAAAGAAAAAGAGGCCGAGAAGCAAAGCATCCTCGACCTTTACAGAAAGCGCATTATTGGAAGTGTGGACGTAGAACAGCAGCTGCAGCAGATTGCCCGAGAAAAGGCATCTCTGAACCAGCGAGCCCGTGACCTGGAAAAGCAAATCGAGGCCGAGGAAGGGCTAGCCCGACAGTTTGACACCGCCGAGGAACTACTGGCTGACCTTAAAGCGAAACTGGAGGCTAATCCGCCATTTGAAGTGCGTCGGGAAATCGTCCGAGCACTGGTGAAGGAAATAATCGTAGACACAAAACCCGGAGACAATGGGCGTCCCCGGGCAGTAGTTACCGCTCGATATACTTTCTCCAAGGTTGTTACACGAACCGCCAAGCGTGCAGAGAATATCCTTGACCTTTCTGTTGTTCGACGGGCAAAGATGCCGCCATGGTTATTGGGCCACCAATGGTCAGGAGATAGTCCTGGTGCTCGTTTAAGGCAGGCCAGGGTGGCGAAGAATATGACCATCCGCGACCTGTCTGCGGCCACTGGCCTATCCGTTACAGCCTTAAGCCGCCTGGAGGCGGATAAATTCAATGCTGCGTTGCCCAACTTACGAACACTGGCTAAGGCCCTGGGCGTCTCTATAGCTTACCTTGGCTGTTTTGAGAAACTGCCAGAGAACACTCTGGGCCAGCGGATTACCAAAGCCCGCCTATATCATGGCCTCACGAAGAAGGAAATGGCCCAGGCCATAGGTGTGGATCCGAAAACACTCCGCAGCTGGGAACAAGATAAACACCAACCCCTTAATCGATATTTTACCGTACTTAACTCGTATTTGGCAATTTTGGATGAGTAAAAGTTGCAGCTCAATAAAAAAGCCCTGGGGATATCCCCAGGGCAGTTGATACGCCGTTCCTATCATTCTATTCTTTCTTTTGCTATGCTAATGATTTGCTCTAATGTACTGCGCAATTGACTGTTTTCAGCCA
Source organism: Deltaproteobacteria bacterium (assembly GCA_019314085.1). Next base: position 4,811 of record JAFCZZ010000005.1, read on the forward strand.
CAGTAGCCTCAAGTTGCTTTCTCAGTTGCTGATTTTCGGCTTTCAGTACAGCCAATCTCTCGCTATCATGTGGTCCAATTGGCAGTTCTGTTTTTAATAAATCCGCTAAATAGTCCTGTACTATACTTTTTCCATACCCGTGTCCTGGATATGCCCAGCCTACACCTGTCGGGTTCTCTGCAGCTCCCAAATGTTCTACGTAAGATGCACTTCCCCGATGCACCAAATCGAAGCGGGGGTCCACTTTCTGCATTCCCATTGGCAGCGGCTCTGTAGTAGCGTATGCATAGAGATGCTGAATATGGGCTTCAACGCCGGTAGCTCTATCTACAAAAATAGCCCCATGAACACCTTTTTCAAAGCGGACCCTTTCAGGGTCGGCACCACGAAGAGGTTCATTACCCGTTGCGGCTTTTCCGGTTGCGCCTAAGCCACAAAAATTATTTTGCTCAGGCTTAACAAGACCGCCAAACCTGAAGAAACCAGTTTCCTTGCATGCTTGGCACAAAGCCACATCGGGCCTGATATTGTACCTGGGAGCAATTGACCAGTACAGGTCGGCCATCAATACCCAGTCCGGGGCTTTATGTTGAAGCCAGACGCGAGCCTGTTCTTTTGTTGCCTCGGGTTCACCCATGATGGGCGTAAGAGCCTCTCTCTCTTTCCTGGTTTCAGGCATATACGATTTCACAGCAGCCAGGAAGCCTTCCCATCCGCCGGGTCGGCCGCGGAGAATATGAGGACAGTTTTTGTTGTACCAATGATGGTGCTGAACCACCCTGTCAATACTCAGATTTAACTTCTGGAGTAAATGTGCCACCAATTCAGCTGCGTTGCTCTCTGCCTTGGCGCGATTGCCGTCGCTGTTCTCGCAAATCTCCACTCCGATGCTGGTGCGGTTCCCGGGTCCGTCGTGGCCATCGGTACAGTGCCAGCCGTTTTCGTTAAGTGGTAAGTGCTGTATGGCCTGGTGGTCGTCTACCGTAAAGTGCCAGCTTACCGGGGCGCGGGCAGCAGCATTACTTTTTAGGTACCTGGCATGAGCTTCGGCATCGGCTCCTTTGTTTGGGTTAGCCGTGTCATGAATGGTAATATAGGCCGGTTTCATGAAGTATCCCGGCCTGTTACGGCGTCCTTGAGGTATAAAATCCTGTTTAATCCTAACCATGCTACATCCCCGCTTCCGTATCATCTATTGGCGGTTTCGGTTTAGGAGGCTTCAATGCTGCATCGTTCAACTTACCTGCGGTAGCCGCTACCAAGAAACCGTTTGCAAGGCTCAACACATACACCCGCCAATCAGCCGGATCTGCTCCGGTAGCCAGTTGAGCCAAAGTCAAGATTAAAGCCCCGATGAATACCGCATAGATGTCCGTAGGAAGCGACAAAACCCGGTCAACCAGGGCCTTTGTATATTGCACCACGAGATACGTCAGCAAAGAAGCTCCGGCCAGTGTAGCAAGGGCGTCAAAAGTAAAAAGGCTATCTGGCATAGATTATCACTCCTTCCCATTTTAACGCCTTGCCCTTTCCAGGAGTTCGTCAATCTTTGCCTCCTGGCGTGCAAGGTTCACCTGTATTAATGTTGTCAGGTTCTCAAGGGCCTTGGTGTTATTCTTAACTACCTCGGCCAAGTCATTGTCGCTTTTTTGTTTAATCCACCTATCAACCAAAAAAATCAACCCCGCTACTGCAAACATAGCAAGGCCGTATTGTGCAATTTCAGGACCCGGCATAGACGTCACCTCCTGGGGTGACTGTCACTTTCCTCATTTGCATCTCCTCCTTTAGTCAAAACGAATGCCTCCAGCAGCTTCCGCCGCAAATTATAACTGTCAGCATGACTTACATGGCCTAACCATGACTGGATGGTAGCATTGATCTTTTCAAGGTCGATCCGGCCTTCGCGGTACTTCCGTTGGAATGCTTTGAGCTTTCGCTTCATCCTCTTGATACTCGACTTCCTGACCAATCGATGCGTGGGCCAGATGCGATATCCAAGGAAGTCAATGCCTTGGCTTATTGGCCAGATGCCGGTTTTACTATTCAGCCGCAGGTCGAGCTTATCGGCAAGGAAAGCCTCAATTTCTCGCTTAACCTGCCACAAGTGGCCCTTGTCCCCGCCCAGGATAACAAAATCGTCCATATAGCGGACGTAATAAGGCTCCTGGAGAACCTCCTTCACGAAGTGGTCCAATTGGTCCAGGTAGACATTGGCCCACAACTGAGACGTGAGGTTTCCAATCGGCAGGCCTCTCGGGCAGTCGCTACCATCACCCCCGCTATCGATGATCTCGTCAATCAACCACAAGGTATCTGAGCAAGCTATGCGCTTCCTTATGATGGCTTTCAGGATTGAGTGGTTAATGCTCGGAAAATATTGTGACACGTCAGCCTTTAAACAATAAACTTTATCCCATTTCCGTTGAGCTACCCGGAGAAACTGAGTAACCCGATCTGCACCCGCATGAATGCCCCGGCCAACACGACAGGCATAACTGTCGTAAATAAACCTTTCCTCAAAAATCGGTTCAATGACGTTGCACAAGGCATGCTGGACCACCCTGTCTTTGAATGGAAGTGCGGCCACCAGGCGTTTTTTGGGGTCATTAACCCAGAAATACCGGTATCTCCCCGTTCTGAACGTCTTATAAATGAGCTCGTTCTGTATCTGAATGAGGTTGCTTTCTAAGTTAAAGGAAAATTTCAGCACCTCATCCTGGAAGCGCTTGCCCCTTCTAGCCTTCATGTAAGCCAGCTCAAGATTTTGAAAGTCGTAAATCCTTGGGTAAAGGTTCGTATATGTTTTGGCTATTTTTTCACCCCCCCTTATGAGGGCGGCAGCCCATGACGGTCGCAAACCTACTGGCCATGAACTGCCTGTTTATGTTTTTTGCCGGCCGGCTTCCGGCGCGACAGGGACCTGAACTCCTTTGCCTAAAGCACTGGACGTTGTCCCAGTAGGACCCCGCCTTCTGGCACAGTTAGGCGAAGCGGCGCGGAAGCCGATGTTGATGTTCGCGTTCGACGGCAGATTGTTCAGGTTCAACGAGAACCCCGCCCGGGCATTCGAGCCATTGTTCCAGTTCCCACCACGGAGGGCAGCCCGCACATAGTCAGTTCAGGCCCCAAATAAGGTTACTTCCTAATAGACTTAAACCAACCACCGATTAGCCGCCCAATTTCCTCGAGCATACCGGCCCAAATCTCATACTTTTTGGGTGGTAGAAACCCGAGGCGTCTGGAGAGGCGAAGATAAAACATTAAGACGGCCTTCTCTATGTCCAATTCTTCCAGAGTGTTCTTTTTGTAGTAGCGCATGTTGGCCGTAATAATCAGCCGCTGGAGATTGATCATGCATCTCTTCATCTCAGCGGCAAGGGTGTGCTTTTCCGACTTGGGAAACTGTTGTAAGGCCTTATACCCGTAAAGGATCATATCCTCGCATTTCTGGGCGAGAATAAATGTTCTGTCCCTTGGCCGACCTTGGTTCTCTCTTTGTTCCATATGCTAACAAAGTCCTTTCAGAGCTGAGGCCTCGCTATCGCGAGGCCATCAGATTTTCAGTAATCAGATTTCAGATTTACAGAGACAAAGCGGCGCGGAAGCCGATGCTGATGCCCGCGTGCGACGGCAGACCGCCCAGGCTCAACGAGAACCCCGCCCGGGCACGCGAGCCATGGGGCCAGTTCCCACCACGGAGGGCAGCCCGCTGTTTGTAGTTACGTAGCCAGAAACCGTCTTTCCATTCTTCACTGCCGCCAGAGGAAACAGAAGCGGGGAGCGCCAATGCCTGCAACTCGGCCTCGGTTCTCATGGTTAGGAATTTCCCATATTGATAAGCACCATAATCACCAGTAGCCGTTGGGTTGCTATTAGACATTTGTGGTGAAATCCGTGCAATGCCCACACCCTGGGCATGGGCGGCTACAGTAGAGCTATTAGCGCCGCGGCTTACAGTGATACTGTTGCCTTCAACTGCTGTGACGGTTAATTGCTCGGTTTCACATTGGAGCACATCGCCCACGGCTGGTCCAGTACAGCCAGGTCCATTAACCAGATCCGATATAGTGAATGTGGCTGGGTCTGTTGTATTATCCAGCCCAGTATCAGCGATTTTGGCCGTCCAGCCACCAGGTATCACGCAGTAATCAGTAAGTTGCTGGACAGGTGTATTGTTGGGGTGTGCACCAGCGGTTGTGCCGTTGACGCCCCGCTGACAGTTAGTTAAGGTGACGGTGCCATCACCGTTGTCCACCAGCGACCCATATGTGATATATTCAGCGGGGTAGGTAGTGGTACCATCGGTACTTTCCTCAATATAAACAAGCCCATTGCTATCCGGCCAATACTCCAGGTCATCTACACTGCCGAGAACGATGGCTGTATCAGCGGCAGTAATGCCATCAGCATCCGCGATGACCGCGCTCTTAACTGCCTGGTACCTCCCGCAGTCGATCAGGAAGTCTACCCATTCCCAAAGACCGATTAGGTCAAAAATGCCGTTAGCCATCCCGTTATGGCTCCAGGAGATAGGGCCAGTTCCGGTTAAAACGCGGGAATGTGTTTTATTGTAACTGGCTGTATAACTGGCCACCACCGGATCGGCAATACCGTAATACTCCCACGAGTCGGGATCTCGGTAATCCCGGCCCCAGTTATTGTTTCCACGCAGGTCATGACCAAACAGTTTAACCAGGAAGGCAATGGTAGCCCATTCCTTCATCGTTACCAAGTGGCAGGAACGGCCATTGATTTTCCGGTTCGCACAGGCGATTTTAGCGTTATCCCAGTTTATATCAGTCCAAGGAACAACCCCTTGCTGAGATACGGCCGCTACTTGACCCGGGCTGTTTGCTGAAGTGCTGCCCCTGCTGGTATTGGTTGCATCTGGTTGACTGCAGGGGTATTTGTCAATTAAGAAACCGCCCAGTTTAAGGTCCTGAGATGGAAATGCCCCATTATCCCATAGTCCCGCAGGGATGCGGAATTTCGGAACATAAATCATTTTGGAAACGACTGTAGCGCCAGTACCGTCAGCCATGGAATTGTGGACGACGTCCACCTCACGAGTGCCCGCGTTAATCCTGTCTCTGAGTGCAGCCAGAGATAATTTGCTCACGTTTGCCATCTATTCCACCTCCGGTAGAGGAAATACTGTAATATCGATGTTATTAAGGTCCAGCGGTTGCTCCACAATCATGGTCACCGGCTGACCTTGCTCGTCTACCATACCCGTTTCCTGCTGGTCAAACTGTCGCTCTGGCAAGACGCACTCGGCCAAAAGCCAATAGTGGTCGCGGAAAGGGTCGGTCGATAAACTGCCGTCTTTGTCTAGGTATATCCTGGCCGGTCCGCCCTGGAATTGGGTCAGGTCAATTTTGCCCCCGGTACAGTTTCCTTCCGGGAACGAGAATGGGGATATCACCAAGCATGCAGGATTGGCCCTGTCAATGCTAATAACGCCGTTCGGTTTTTCCGGGTTTTGCTGAATAATAGCCATCATTAACACCTCCTGTTAGCTGGCCATCTGCCAACGGAACAACCCTGTGAAGCCTCCCGTGTTGTAAACCGTGAAGGCATTGGCCGCTTTAGATATAAAGACATCTCCAAGGTCACCACCGGTATCGGTCAACGGAACAATGTTCACCATATAATTTGTGTTCCCAAGATTGTGGGTGATAGTTACTCCGTTGGTAGAAGCAAAATTGGCCTCACCTTGGGACGTCTGAATTTGAATGCTGTCAATTTGCTGCTTCAGATAGACGTCATTATTGATCAGGTCCTGGTGGATAGGGTCCCATGTTTCCGGAGCCGCCGGGTCAGTAGGTTCTAACTTTCGCACGTTGTTTTTGAAAGCAGGAGTACCAGTCAGAACTGCCATAAGCTATACCTCCTTAAAATTCTTCATCCCAATCGAACCCGACGGTTTCGCCAGGCTCGATGGTTTTAGTGCCGAATGTCTGGATGGCTACAGCCTTGCCGGTTTCATCAAGCAATGCTGCTTCATTAATTCCTGCGCCACCTATCTCATCACCGGTAAGGTCCACATGGTAACGAACCGTGGTGGACGTCGGATACGAATGGCTGGCCACGGGCTTTCTAATAATCTCCGATGTTAACGCAGTAGCATTTGGATTGGGTGTCACCCCGGAACCACCCCCAACGCCAAAGGCAATATGCGTTATCTTTGGCAATGGAGCGTCACCGGCGTGGGCCTTTGCCATGGCCTCTCGACCGTATACTGTGGTTACAACATTCAACTTGCCAACCCCCTTTCTACTACCATCCCATCGCGCCATTTGACCCAGGCTGTGCGGTGGACCACTACGGTTTTGCCCAGGAGCCAGGTCCCGTTGATTTGCCTGTGCTCGGTTTCAAGAGGTACGTGGCCATACCCAGCGAGGAAATGGCGCGGCGTTATAGTAACTTTACCATCTAGGAAACGGGCAAAATTAAGAGACCAGTTTGCGTTTAGAAGCCGGCCTCCGTCAAGATATCCCTCGTATCCGATTGTAGCTGCACCATCCAAAAACCACCTGGTGTCCTGGATCTGGCAGTCAAGGTTGAATCGCCCATCTAATCTGTAGCGGGTATCCAAGTAATCCGGAGACACGCCCAAAGCTCTGGACTCACCCATTCTTTGAGACGCCTGGAAGTTATACCACATTGCATGCTCGACTTGACCATTTGCCAAAGGCCATCCTGACAGGCCCGGGATTGGCGCAAGGGTAACTGCACTGTTTAACCTGAAATCGCCGTTTATATTCCGGCAATACCTGTCCAATCTTCGTATGCTGGACGGCATACCGGACCTAACCGGCGTGTACCAGGTTACCCTGCGATCATGGGCAACTAAAAACTGCGACAGAATGGCGAGTATTAGGCTGAACGCCAGGTGCGCTGGCCGCGCCTCCTCGATGGCCGCCAGAATTCCGGGCACATTGGCCTCCGCTTCAGCCGCTAAGATAGCTACAAACCGATATTCGCTCTGGTATTCCACCAAATCGACCCGGCCTGACTTTACAAAGGATTTGATTACGTTGAGTATGTCGTAGTGCCTGGCGGAAGGGAAGCTTCGCAGCTTTGCTAGTACCCGAGCCCGTCTAGTCTCCAGGGGCTCCTGTTCATTGGTCGGGAGACCGCACATTTCTTCCCAGTATCGAAGGCCCCAGGTGGCTGTCGAGGCCGAGAACTGGGCCTCAATATCGTTCATGATGGAATCCAGGTTATCCAGCTCAATACCTTTGGCCTCTATGTGAGCCTGAAAAACCCGGCTGGTCTGATAATACCTGGGCGAATTCTCCATCATTTCTTTGCCGTGGATAGAAGTGATCACGTCAAGTTCACCACCCCTTTAACCGCTTTGGCATCTTCGGCTATCGCTACATTGCCTGTCCCGCCATTCACTAACAGGCCGGAGTAGTCAGCCACGCCTGGAGTATCAAAGATGGCGTTGGCGATGGCTGCATAGCGCACATCTTCGCCAATTTTCAAGCCCGTGATTAGGGCATCTATGGCCTTCTCCACGTTAGCCCGGACGGTTGCCGGGTCGTATCCTGCAGCATAAGAGAGGGTGGCGCTAATGTCTATGGTCACCGTCGTCGGTGCTGTCACCGTCACGCTTGCCCCTATGGGTGCTCGGCCCTCGCCAGTCCCGGGAGCTGGGGAAATGTATTCCTGCACTTGCTGGATCAGAGCCTGGCTTGCTGGTGCCCCAGTGCTGTCCACAATTACCACCTTCACGGTACCAGGACCATCCCAAAGTGGAATGCAGATGGCGTCGCCAACCCCGGGCACTTCTTTGGCCCAGCGGATATAGTCATTCTTGTTGCCGGTATCCGGCGGCCGCTGGACCTGTTCAAGGTAGCGAGCGATTAAAGCCTCGTCGCTTTCTTCTGGCGTTCCGCCACTGGTGGGTGCCGGGTTTGTTACAGCGCTAACGCCAGTAATGGGCACCATGAGTTGGTTAATCGCGCCTGCAGGAACGTTTCCTTCCGGTCCTGGCTCGACTGCCTCGATATCCACCAGCGCCGTGCCATCGGCCCCGATGGTGGCCTGAGCTGTTGATACAAACTCGATGGCTGCCGTGCCCGTAGACAGGTCAGCGGTGGTCGAAAACACGGTGCCTGCTGGTATGACTGTGGCCGGCGTGCCCGTAACTTGCACCTGGCCCGTTGCTTTGACCGCCGGTCTTCTTGTTAACCCACGGTCGGCAACACGGGCATCCACATACTCACCGTAACTAAACTGGATGAATGCCCGCTTTAGGATCTCCCTGGCCTCCATCTTCATCTGGACAATCTCTGCCGCGACCGGCGCCAAGGCGTCCCAAAGGTAAGACCCCTCAGACACGTCGAGATCTGAAGGCAAGCGCGCAATCATCCTAGCCATAATCTGTTCTTCGGTTTCATCTTGCAAAAAATCGGGTAGCACAATATCAGCCAATTAGCTCACCCCCTGCACTTGGCCGGAGACTTGCACCTGCTCACCTTGGGCAGTCGTAACCGTGCAGGTGAAATAAACCGCGTCCTCCCGCCAATTGAAAGTAAAATCCCCTACGGAGGCCGTGCGCGGGTCGACCATAAGCGCCTCGGTAACCATCCGCTTAATCTCGCTTTCGTTCCCGGCCCTGGTAAGGTTGCGACGCAAAAGGTCCTCAAACTCCTGCCCGTAATTGCGGGAGTAGATCACATGCCGGTACCTCGGAGTTAGCATGGTTTTGTGCGCCCATTGCCGGTAAGCCTCGACTCCGTCCGCTTCTACCACCTTGCCGGTGGGGGAGAGTACAAAATCTCCCTTCTCAAAATCGAAGACCCAGCTTTTGCCGAACTTCACTTGGCTTGCCTGGGTCTCCTCCATGGCGACCTGCGCTTCTTCGGTTGGAAACAGATTAGGCATTTGGGATCACCTTCGCTATTACCACAAAGTCCTGCCCGCCGTTCACCGGGAGAACTAGTACCCGATCTCCGGCTCTAAGGCCTGCCTTTAGATTTAGGTGGACCTTGACCGTAGTAGTTGGCTCTCCCGTGACCTTGAAGTCCAACCTAGTGAGGCTTGAATAGGTGGTCACGTCAGGTATGTCGCTTCCGTCGGTCTCCACAGGCGCCGCCGTCTGGATCACCCGGGAGGCCTGCGGCAGTTCGATCTGTAGCTCCCAGTCGGCCACAAGATAATCCTTAATCTCGTGCCGGAAACGGTCCAGTTTCAGGGCCAAGGTCTGAGTAATGGTGCCCAGTTCAGCCGGCAGGGTGGAGGCAACACGACCGGCGTGGCCAGCAGCCCGTTGTTCGATAAGTCCCGCGAGTTCCTTATACGGGTCCCTTGGCATAGTATCGCCTCCTTACATAACTTTCTGCCGCTAACTCCAGTGTCATGTGGCCCGGACTCCCGAGGTTATGCCGGGCAGATGTGACCAGGAGGTCCATGCCGTTGAGCTGGACCTTGTCACCGGCGCGAATGGTATTGATGTCCAATGCCGTGACTGTGATGGTTTCCTGGATGCCATCCAGCATTTCCCTGGCCGCCTGCTTTGCTGCCGCGACATTGGTGACTTTCGGGTCCTGGATCACCCGCTGGAGAGTACCATACTTGGTTTCGCCCTTCTCCAGGGCCAGGACGGGCGACCGGCCTTCCTCTGGCGCAGCCCCCAGGACCTTCACTTGCGTGACGGTTCCTTCCAAGGTCCGGCGCTGGTTAATTTCCTCGACATTCTGGTCGGCCTCCAAGACCCACACCGTCTTGTTGCTTCCCAGGGGTATCAGGTCAAGGCTGGTACCCGTCATCCTGGGCCGAAATAGCCCGCCGCCCTTGCTCACAGTCTCCCGCAGGTCGGCGAGCATCATGTTGTAGATTGGCTGCGCCCGGTAAATCGCCTTTGCAAGGGCAACGCCGGTGTCGGCTACCTGGCCCAAAGGGATGCCCCAGTCTGCAGCGTAGCGTTTCAGTCTCTGAGTAGCCGTCTGGCCGGCCGGGAATAGGTATTCGTCCTCGCTTCGTGCCAAATAAATACTTCGGTCGTAAACGGTGACCGTGAGATGTTTCTGCCCCCGGGTGACGGAGTCGCATTCCCAAACCACACCGTCTAGCAACACTACCATAGACGTGCCGCCGAAGGGTATTCCCGAGACGCGCATAGCCTGACCAGGAGCGATACCGGGGAAGTCGGGGGTAACCACCATTACAACCGTGGCTCGTGTTGCAATCTCGTCCAGACTTTCCTCGATGGTGATGCTCTCAACAATTTCCCGGAGGTACCACTCGCCCGCAAGGACTACCTCGTATAGTGTAAGACCAGGGTTAATCATGCAGGCATCACCAACTTCTGGCCGGGAATAATCAAGTTAGGGTTTGGCCCAATGACTTCTTTGTTATTGTTGTAAATATCTTGCCACCGCGAACCGTTACCTAACTGGAGTTTGGCAATTTTCCATATAGTGTCGCCTGGCTTGACCACATATACCTTCGGGACCGGTTTGGTGTCGGGCCGTATCCTGGTAGGTACTGTTCCGCTCCCCGAGGGAGGGACTTGGGCAGTAGTCCTAACCTTAACTTCTCGCCACTGCCGCATGGCCAGCTCGAAATAAATATCCCCGGGCTCCCCGCCCACATAACGGTGTGCGGTACGAGTAATGAGGACTAAAGTATTGATCGACGTCTCCGTGATCAATAGCCGGATCGGCTTTCCCGCCGTCCGCCAAGCGATAAGACGTCCTATCGCTTCCTCCGGGCTTGGAATACCTGCATACTGGCAATAACTCGGGTCGTAGTCACGGGGGAAAAATGAAGCAAAAGAAATCCCCGTCCGCTCATCGCCTACGGGGAAATCTACATCGCCGAGGTTAATAATTGAAACCGTCTCAATTTTCTTTGCTCCTTCAACCGTTACCTCCGACGGATTGACCGGAAAATGAAGGTCTTGACCATCGGGAGATAGGAGGTAGAAATCCATACATATCACTCCGATTATTAAGCCAGGACTCACTTCGTTTTGATGAGCTTAATATAAACCCAGCTTACTTTTGATGCCTTGCCCTTACTCACAGCTCTCCAATCTTCACTGTTCACTCTGATTTCATATTCCCTCAATGGCGAACCGTAGTCCACGTATGAAAATAGCCTTTGAGCTGGGGTGGCGCTTTTTCCGGTAACTGAATCTTTGCTAAACCCCAAATCCTGCAGCAGCTGCAGGACATCATCTGGTACATCAGAGATTGCATAACCAGCAATATCCCTAAACTTGTATTCTTTTAGAGGAGAAACCTCTATGGATATAGGTTTATCCATAAAAAGCGTTATTTCCAACTCAAAACCGGGCAGGGTATACTTGACTAATCGTTCGTCTGCTTTTTCGGCTTTTTCTGTAGTTGGCTCCCCCAAGAGCCGGACGATGCCTTCATAATCCTGTTGCAAAAGCTCTGGTATATTGGGTTTTTGTTCCGACTCTTTATCCGTTTGCTCATTTACGGAAGCCTGAGCATCTTCCTGATCGGTTGTTGTCTTTACTGGTGTAGGTAACCGTTTCTCTCCTTGGATAGCCTCTTCGGATTCGACGGAAGGGGAATGGACGGAGGGAACTTCAACTGCCTCCTCGTTACTGGCCGCCTGCCGTCCCGCTTCATATCCATCCTGGACTGACGACAACCCGATAACCATTCCAACCACAAATAGGGCTACTGATACAGCGCCCACCGCCCAAATCCTTTTCTTGGCCCACCCACGCTTAAAAATAGACCGGACTACCAGCATGATCAGGGCCACAGCTACCCCGGTCAAACCTAAAAGCATTAGAAATCCTGCCAATGCAAGCATGCAGCACACCTCCAATAAGTTAGTTATGCTGCAAATTTCGCCATTTGAGCAGGAAAATCCTACTAACCAGGTAAATTGTAGAAAATGGCCTTCAATTTCTGCGCGATAATGGCTGCAATTTGGTCGGCGGCTTGATCAAGGTCCTCGCGGGCCTGAACCGTTATTTGTCCGACCAGCCCTGTAAGGTCAAAGTTGAGATTGATCGTCGGGGCACCCATGCCAGCACCAGCCACAGCCACCGGAGCTGTAAACCCGCCGAATTCGAACTGTTGCACGCCTAACCTGCGGCCGGTCTCCCGCCACAACTCCAGAGCCCGGGAGCGCAAGCGAGCAGAGAGGGGAATAACCGCCTCTGGGCCAGCTTCAGCTACCAGACCCAGATGGGGCCTGGTGAGGATGCCGCCCAGTGCGTGGGCTTCTACAGGAGTTTTGGCAGCTCGGCGTCCAGCTTCTCTGCCTGCGCTGAAAGACTTGCTTATTTCATCCCATTCGCCCTTGATAGTGTCCCAGGTATTTGATGCCCATTTTTTCACGGCATCCCATTTCTCGTCCCACCATTTTTTATTGAAAAGGGTATCACTAATGGTGGTCTTAACGGATTCCCATATTTCCGTGGCCGTGCTCCAAGCGTTGCTCGCCCATGTCTTTGTATCCTCCCATTTTGCAAGCCACCAATCACCGTTAAAAACAGTGCTACCGATGATTTCTTTAGCACTGTTCCATATATCCACCATGCCAGACCAGGCGTTACTTGCCCACGTTTTGACGCTTTCCCATTTACTTTGCCACCAGCTACCGTTGAATATGGTTTCTTCGAGGTAGCCATAGACATAACCGGCTCCTTTGGCAAGGGACTCAAATGTAACATTTGTGGATATCCATGACCATGCATTGCTTGCTTTTTGCTTTATAGCATCCCACGTATCGCTGCCCCACGAGCGAATCTTATCGAAGTTCTTTACAATCGCCTCGCCGCCGATGACCCCGGCAATACCACCGCCAAGGCCGCCGATTGCTCCACCGATAAGTGTCCCAGCACCAGGAGCAATCAGTGTGCCTATGGCAGCCCCTACCTTTGCCCCCAGAGAGGCCCCGGCCAGGCCACCGGCAATGCGGCCGCCGACTTTGAGACCGGTCTGGACCCTTTCCTCTGGACGGGCGAGAGCGACCTCGGCTGCTCCGGCGGCAAGTGTAATGGGTAGGGCCCACCTCGAAAGGAAATCCCCGACTTTACCAAACCTGCCGATATAGCGCAAAGGCGCCCATCCTCCGCCCACGGTCCTGGCCGCCGTCCCCGCTTCCCTGAACGCCTCAACCTCCGGGGCCCCGGGGAGGAAACCCTGATAGCGGAAAATCTGTTCTGGTGTTCCTGGGATTACTGTCCGCTTAATCGGCTCTAGCGCCCGCTTACTTGCAGGATTGACAAACAGGTCACGGAGAATCTGACCAATATTTATACCTTTGGCCGCTGCCGTTGCCGCTGTCTCTGCCGCTGCACCCGCTGATGCTGTAGCTACCTCTGCGCCTGCGCCGCTGCCCAGGGCGGTAATAGCCCTTTTCCCAAAGCTGCCTATCCACTTACCAGCACGGAATACCGGCCCCAAAAGGGCGCTGCCTGCGCTTATCGCGAGCACGTCTGCCAATGCTGCACTACCGATGTTCTCGGCAGTCGGTTTCCTGATAGCTTCAAGGTTTAATTTGCCCAAGCCTTTAAGTGCTTCGGTAACACCCATCTTAATGCCCGAGAACAGGAACCCACCGATTTCTCGGCCCACGGAGACGATCTTATCCCGCCCACCGGAGTCTAGCCAGTCTTTAATGCTGGTCGAAATATCGTCGATAATAAACTTAACCTTGCCCCAGAAGTCCAGCTTTTGAAACTTGGGGTCATCCAGAATGCGACCCAGGCGGGCAAAGTTGCGCTCAAAGAAGCTAAACACTTGCTCTGCACCTTCGCGCCCAAATCTAACCAGGGTGGTTTTCCATCGCTCCACAGTATCCTCGTTTTTCCCAAACCATTCTACAATCTTATCCAGGCGCGGTTTCATGGCATCGAGAATACCGATGCCGGTCTGCCGGAAAAGTGTTTTAACTGTGTCTGTGATGGTGGAGAGGCGGCCTATTGCAGTCTGACTAAGTCTTTCAGCGCCACCGGCAAATCTGCTCTCGGCCTCTTTCAAGAACCCGGTGAAACCGCCAATGGCATCCATCTGCTCCTTTGTAAATTTCATGTTAAATTCTTTCATACGCTCAAATTCGCCCATTTGAGCGTCGGCCAGTGCTTCCATGGCGTCTTGAACAGTTTTACCTGGAGTAAGGCCAGCCATGTCAGCAGCTAGCTTTACCAAGCGTTCAGCTACCTTAATATCACCATCACTGATGCCGATGGCTCTGGTCATGGCAGGGAAAAGGTCCTCCATCTCAAAGGGAGTAGTTGCAGCAAATTGCTCCAGCCAGCCAGTGGCCTCTTGAGCTAGGGCCTTATTGCCTTTCAGCCAGTGCTCCATGCTCACCGCTTGGGTTTCCCATATCATAGCTGCACCTGCTGTTGCGTCCCATAGCTTGTTAGCTCCTAAAGCGCCCAGGGCTACCGCGGCCATTCCCTGAAGGGAGAATAGGCTGTTTTTGATTCGACCGATGACTCCACTGGCCATGTCCCGGGCCCGGATGGTCATATTCCAAGTCCGTGATGAAAGAGAGTGTAGACCGGACCCAATGCGACTAATTGTCTGGCTGGCCCTGTCGATGAGGCGAACCGTGGGGCTGACCGAAACCTTATTTAACCGTCTTGTCCTATCCTCGACTTTACGGGCAGCTCCGTCTATCTTCTGGAGCGCCGCGGTCATGCGGTCATGTAATCTTAACACTAGGCTAATTCTATAATTGCTTTCGGCCATCCCGTTCACCTCCTTTGTGCCAGGGCTTCGAGCGCTTTCTCGCGCTGGCGTTCTTCTTCAAGGACGATTTGGGTGCTTGCCAGCATAAACAGTTGAGCGCCCCGTGGCTTTGCCCAAAATTCATCAGGCGGGAGACCCGTGCGCTGAAAAATCTGGTGCACAAGATGGGCCAGCCCGCCCGATTTGATTAGTTTTTTATCTCTTCCAGCTCCTCGTTGAAGCCGGAGATATCCAACACAGCATCACCCAAAGCAGCCAGCTCGCCGGCCAACAAAATCCGCTTCACAACTTCCTCCGCACCGCTAGCATTATACTTCTCAAGCAGGCGAGGGTGATCCCACTTGGGCGATACTGTTGCTGCAGCAATTAGCCGGCAATTGAACTGTTCCTCATCCAGGGTCTCAATGATCCGGCCTCGCTTATTGGTCCGGTGAGTGCACTGCTCCCGAATTTGAAAAACTGCCTTACCGGTTAAACCCCGGATGGTTACCGGAATGCCCAGGCGCTCAATTTTGACTGTCCTTTCCGGCACCCGGTCCGCATCCAACAGACGTTCCAGGATTTCTTCTTCAGTCAAGGGTTTATTGATATCCATGATTTACCCTCCTTTAACTCTGGATAATTGGGTCGAGAAGCTCGTAGTCCTCGAATGTAAAGGGCCATTCCTCATTGACCGTCTCGCCAGCTGTCCAGTTAGCCAGCTGAATACGGTCGAACATGACGTGTTTCAGCCTGATGCGCTCGTATCCGTAGGCTTCCGGGTCGGCCAGCTTACTAATGATTTCAACCCTTACCGCTGGGTTGGCGCTGTCTGCCATCGGCGTATTAAGCTGGATCAATTCGCTGGTGACCTTGAAACCGGAAATGGTGCCCGTACCATTTAGGCCGGTAACCTTACGCTTGGTCCAACGGTTACCGGATATTTTAAGCTCGGCTTTCTGAATTTCAACGTTGGCCTCTAAATGATTGAAGTTGCTCAACCACTTTCCATCCATCCATACCTCGCCATAAGTGCCGTTGATTACGCGACTAACATCCAGTTCAGGCATCTATGCCACCTCCTTAATGCACCACGAAGGTCCCGAATATTTTCTCCATGCTATCCACAATCCGGGCGTCCCATTTGATGTATACCTCATCAGGTGCAGCCAGGGCCGGATGATAATCCGGGTCGAGATAGACCGAGAAGTCTTTTTCGATAAGCCCGCCATTGACCAAGGTCTCCATATACTGCTTGCAGGCGCTGATTAAAGCCACCTTGCCATCGTCGTTGTTATTAACCTTGCCAATGTAGTTGTCCTGGGCCGTCTTGAGCAGGTCGTCATTGATTGCATCCATTACCCTGATAGCCCGGATCTTCTTCCACTGGTTATTCTGGCCTTGGCGGAGGGAGGTCAGGGTATTGATGCCCTGTTCCACGATTACCTTCTCGCCGTCGTGGACCAGCAGCAATGTTCCGGCCTGCAGCCCGGCCACCACCTGGTTGTGGGTCAGCCTTGGAGTAACATCGTCGAAAGGCGTGACCGCATAGGTCAGGCTTTCGCTCAATGCCTGACCTGCAGCCTTTCCAGCCACCCAGCAGGCTACCTGGGCACTGGAATAGGTGATACCGTCCATAATAGCGCTCACGCCGACGTTAATCACGCCCTCATAATTAAAACCGGTAGAGCGGCTGTTTGCGGTAGCTGGCGTCTGGTCATCAGTTACAGAGCCACCCATAACAGCGATTACGCCCTTGCCCTCATTACGTAGACGTTCAATCCATGCCTTGACAGAAGTCTGGAGGCTGGGATCAGTGGCACCGTCCAGAGCAAAGAAGTTAAATCGCCTGGTCTCGAAAGCGGACATGGCATCCACATAGTCAGTATTCGCGATGCCGTCCACCCCGGCGTTGCCGTCAGCAAAGGCTTGGCTTGTCACGTTAGCGATGGTGTCATTTCCATCGGCTACCTTGGTGGCGGTTATCCACTTGTTGTTTGCATCATTATTGATGGCCGCGACCGCATTATCCACCACACCGGTGCCCTTGGCAAAGGTAAACACGTAAAGCTGCGTAGTATCCTCATAAAGCACAATGTCCTGCTTATTGGTGGGATCTACTGGGTTGTCCCGCACCGTGACCTTAAAGGCCCGAGTGGTTTCGTACTTGGTAGTTAGGGTCAAGACGTCAGCCGGAGTCGCCGCCGTGTCCTTTAGGGTGATTGAGGCCTTTGCAGCCGCGCTGTCTACCAATCGATAACCCAGGACGGTTTTGGCACCACCCAGCAGGGCCAACCGGATAGAGTTATACGCCGTGAAGCCGCCTGCCACGTCTGCCCCATAGGTGTCAATAAGACCTTTCTCATCGGTAATCTCTACAATTTGCTTGGCCGGTCCCCAGTTAGCCTTGACAGGGATGGCCACAATACCCCGCGCTCCGGGTTGGATAGCAGCTAGAGCAGCGGCCACAAAATTCATGTAAAAGCCAGGTCTGACTTTCGCTTCCGTTGGGCTCCAAGTTCCGCCTGCCATTTAGCTCACCTTCCTTTTTAGAAAATTCTCGATGGCCTTCTTGACTTCGTCCACCGTTAGCTCATCGGCATTATTGCCGTGTAAAGCACCAATGACAACCTCCGGCATAACTCCGAAGATGGCCTGCGAATTTGAAATCAGCTCCGCTCGCGGGTATGTGCTCGCGACCGGGGCACTTACCTTTTCCACTTTGCTCTTGTCTTTAGGCACCGTTATCACCTCCATCAGCGTATCTGGCCCGTGCTGCTTACCTTCTGCATGAGCGTGCCCTCGGTTGGCTGTCCAGGTGCATAAGCGGCCTGGATATCCACCTGCAGTTCGCCCCAAAATACCACACCCACATCCAACGGTGTCCGACCATACTCAACCGCCGTAATGGTAAGGTCTTTCACTGCACCGGACAGGGTTCTGTCGGTTGCCAGGGCATCATAACAAGCGCCCACCAGGGCCACACCGTCCTGAAACCCCCGGACTAGCTCCACATCCCCGTAGGCCGTTCCGCGCACCGTCCGAATAACCGAGACTACTACAGTCAGGGTGTGTTCCTCGAGGAACCTGGTCCCGCGCCTAATTACGTCCTTATCCAGCATCACATATGCGGCAGGCATCCTGCCTACGTCCAATTTCCCTGGCTCCGTGATGGCCACCGTTTTTAGTTCCTGGACTGTCTTCAAGCGGGCCACCAGTGCTTCCAGCGTTTCCTCTACCATAGCCTGATAGCTGGAGTAGCTCACTCAGTTGACACCCCCTTCATAAACTCCCTGATGGCGCTGGCGGCAATCTTGTCTTGCTGCTGGGCCAGCCATTCAGCTGTCCGGCTGATTACCTTGCGGCCACCGGGGTGTCTAACCCATTTCGCATAAGCGGCTAAACCCCGCTTCCTGAGGCGGCGCCAACCTTGTGCATCGTCCGAATCAGGCCTAATCTTTTTTGACCCTTTGCCGGGATAAACTACCCAGGCCAGGGCCCGCGCTCGTTTTACCCTGATGATGTAGGGTTTGGCATCGCTCAAGATATAGGGCGCATACTCGACGTTAGAACCGATCTGAATTTCATCCTTTCCCACCTGGACATAACCGATGCTGGAGCGTAGGCGACCCCTGTCCACTGGGGTAAGCAGCTTCATCTTGCGCTCCCCGGCCTTGGCAAAATGCAGCAATAGAAATTCTGGCAAGCCCTCCAACTTGTTCAGGTCTTCAATTTGCATCACACCACCACCAGTCTGCGGTACCTGTCCAGCACCTGGCGGAGGCGAGGAGGGATATCCTGCTGGTAGGTAGTTTGATAGTCAGCTTGAGCCCTGGTCACTTTGCCTGCTGCTTCTTCTTGTCGCTGGTTGAATTTCAGCGCCACCAGCTCAATACAGGCATCCTCCAAATCGTAAGGCAATGTACGAACGATAGGAGGAGAGGCTTGCAGGTCCTCGTCCTTGGGTAAAACATAACCCGCCTCGTAGACCACTCGAATATTCCAAGTGGACCCGGCCAGGTCGCCGACAAGCCCGGTGAAATATGCACCAGCTGGCCATAAAGCCAATCGATAGAGCATGCCTTCTTCCGGGTAAACCTGGTAGTCCGTTATTGGATCTCCATTCGCCTCGACTAATGTAACAGCCAGCACAGGATACTGGTTCAGAACGAGGAGCTGCCGCCCGTTGCCGCTGTATAACTCATCATAAACCGCACGCTCAAAATGCCGGTTGCAGTAGCCTTCAATAGCCTCCGAGGCAGCATTAATCATGCGCTTCAGCAGCTCGTCATATCGAGTGTCTTCATCCTCGATTTTCAAGAAACCCTTGACCGCCGCAAGGGTGGTCAAGGCGTGTTTGGAAAGAGCCATTCACATCACTTCTTTCTGACCCGGCCGTCTTTGATAGCCTTATCGGCAGGCGGGGCCTTTGGCGCCTTTGCCTGTGCGTCGGTTTTCACTTTGCTTTCCTCCTTATCTAAGCAGTCCACATGCTGCCAGCGGTCGAAATCCTCCCCTGCATTGAATTCGTCCCCGCTGGTATAAAGCCGGCCGCCATAGTAAAGCGACCGGCTCGGCTTAACTTTTACCCTCATTAGACCGGTTCCACCCGACTCTTACCAAGGGCAATATCCACCGCTAACTGAATGGTGGGAGTAGTGCCCTCGGTAAATGCTACAGTAGCTACAGCTCGAATGTAGCGGCGCAGGGGAGAGAGGTTGATGCCTAACTCCTTATATGTGTCGCCGGCAGTGATTTGCTCGACAGTCAGCCCTGGTACATCAGCCCAGGTGGTCCCGTCAGCACTGTCTTGGATTTTTACATCTACAGTCTGAGCAGTTGGCCCGCCGCTTACAGCACCTACAGATACCAAAAGCACCGCATCCTCAAAACCTAAGCGGTCAATAGAAAGGCCGTTTACGGTGCCTGCTGCGGCCGCTTGGGGGCGGATGGCGGGCTGAAATTTAACACTTTGATGTAGTTTCAGGCTCATCTCAATCCCTCCTCATTAAACAGTGTAGACATCAGTCAGCACGATAAAGGCTTTAGGCTGCCTGGCCCCGAAGTCGTGCCGCTCGATAGCCCGGATGATGGTCTGGTCAAGCGAATAGGCGGATACCAGCTTTCCGCCGACCACATATGAGGCCTCAGTGGAAGCATCCACGGTAATTCTCATATTCTCACCGATCATGAACTCCGACCAATCACCGAAGAAGATGTCAGTTGTCTTATTGGCATTGTCGGCCACCGGGATCTGATTGCTAACCTGGTATGGATATCCCAGGAGCTTGCCCTGGTTCATCTCCTCGCGGAACAGATACTGGCCAGTAGAGGTCTTGAGGTTGTAAATCTTGCTCCACATAATTCCGTTGAAAATCCAGCCTGGACGCAGGAATGCCACGTTTGCCTGCATGAGAGTACCAACTACCGAGGCTAGGATATCGCCATCAATTTGGGCGCCGACGGACCGCAGTTCTACGTCTGGAGTTTTCTTTAAGCCAAGAGGCTCGTCGCCAGTTCCGGTTCCATACATGGCCGCCCAGTCGCCCTTGAGGGCCAAAGCGGTAATAATATCATCGCGGACGAACTGGTCCGCCTGGGTGCTGGCATCGCGAATCAGATCATTGCTGATAGGCACCAGAGCGGCCAGCTTTTTAGCGGACAGCTTCAGGTTTCCAAATGCAGGCTGGGTAACCCGAATATCAGTGTTCTCGCCGATGTAGCTGGCCATGCTCGCAGCGGTCTGGCGCGGCATGTTCATGACGTTTCCGCTCATGGGTACAACGCGGGCGCCGATTTTGCGGATGACCGCCTGGGCCTGGAGCAAAGGAATGATCTCCTGACTAAACTCTTCAGGCACTAGGTAACCGCCGTCAGATGGGGTGCCTTCGTCTAAAGCCTTAATCAGCACAGGGTCATCATACATGGTTTTAGCAATTTTGGCCGCACGCTCCACATCATTCTTGGCAAGAGCCATAACTTTTGCAAAGCGGGCCAGCCGAATACCTGGCTCTAACTCTTTGGGTTGGGTTTGGGTCTGTTGCTGTCCGTTGCCGTCCAGCAGATGGGCATATTTCCGCTGGGTCTCCAATACAGGAGCCAACTCTGCCTGCACAGTCTCCTTCATAAGGGCTTTCAATTCCTCTAAAGTCATGAGTTCCATCTCCTTTCTTAAATTAGCTAACTCGCCCGCGAACACGATCCAATTCTTCCTTGACCACGTTTTTCAGTAATTCCTTCAGTATTTCGGGTTCGACGTTTAGTTCCTGGTCATCGGATTTGGCCGCCGCGGGTAACTGTATAGCATCCAGATCAATCACCACAGGGGCATTGTCCTGGTTCTCGGATAACACATCTTTAAGGCGCTTGGCAATCTCGCCAGCCACCGCCTCAGCAAGACTGGCCTGATCAACAACCTGGTCCGCCGCAACCCTCACAAAAATGCCTTTAGGTTCATCATCCTGTCCTTCGCCAGCCTCGGCCAACACCTCGTTAATCAAGTCCCTGGCCTGGGTAAGGCGGTCCTTGTTCTTGGTGCTCAATACCGCTCCGGCTTTCTGGTTAGGTTCCGACTTAGCCTTCGGTTTGCCCTCGGCATAAGCTGTAATGATATCATCAGCGTTGTGGAATTCCGGTGGTTCCTTATCAAACTCTGCGTAATGCTTTGCTAGGTGATTATATACGGCCTTGCGGTCTCCGTCGGGGATATCTACACCGCCACGGGCGCCCAATAGGGAGGCCATAGCAGCGACAACCCCACGCCATACCACCGCATGATTACCGGATGCCTTGTGGTGGGCCAGTTTATAAGCGCCTTTGTTGTCTGCGTTCTCGCTATCTACCCAGGCACACATTACCTTAAGGTCATCCACGTCGGCAGCCGCCACCTCAGCAGCGCCGTCCCATTCCTCATCCTCTGGAGCTTTTGGCGTCCCGTCGGGATGTGCCTGCCCAAAACTGATGGCCCCTTTCTCTAGGGCTTCCTCGATGGCTGCGACATGCAAACCCTTGGCCTTCGCCTCGCTGATAAGAGCGGTGGGGTTTGATGGTACCGGCACAATGCTCCACTCCAGGAGTTCCCACTCATAAATTCGGTGGCCCCAGGAACCGCTCCCCAAAGGCTCGTATTTGAGCGGGATAAACCCGACAGAAGCTGCTTTGAGGAATCCGGCCTGGCATAGCTGCTTGACTTCCTGAGCAAACTGGGTAGGTGCAAATTCTACTTCGGCCACCACCGCATCGGCTGTCACAGAAACAGATTTGCTCCTGCCAATTGGAAGACTTCTGTAGTCATGAGCAAACAGCACAACAGGGTTTTTCATATAGTTGTCAAGGCGGCAGCCGTTAGGCTCCAGAATGTCCTCGTCCCGGTCCTGGGTCCGGGTGCTGATCGTAAATATCAAAGTGTCCTGGTCGCCTTGCTTAATACTGATTGGTAACGCCTTATGCTTTAAGTCCACGTTTTCACCTCCTCAATTCAATCCTCTACACCTTCAATGACCGGTAATAGTGCACACCTGCAATTGATGACTTCCTCGGGCGGTCCGGGCGCCCCCGGGTACATCAGGCCGTTGGAAAACTCCTGGTCGATAGGCCTCACCTCCCGGTCAATGTCAATGTGGCTGTCCCGCACCCTGGAATCGCGAGTGGCCAACCATTCTTTTTGTTCCACCCGGCCAGCACGGTAGGTCTCAAATGTGCCAATGCTTACGGCATTGTGGGTCTCTGTTCTAGCAATGGTCTCAGCTCGGACCCCTTTGGCCTGCCGGAATACCTCTGACACCCGGTCCCGCAATTTCGGCACACCCTCACCTTGAGCGATACCTTCGGCCAGGGTTTTAGCAAGAGCTCGCTTGGTGGTCTCGGTAATATCTTTAACCTTCTCAGCGCCGTTGGTCTCCATCCACTGAACCACCCTGGGGTTAATCAGCTCGTAACTGACCGGAAGGTTAAAGATATCCTGAACAGCCTGCCATCCATCCCGGGCGGATGTATCCCAGAACTGCCGCAGCAAATCCAAGAGGGCCTGATATTGCTCCGGCCAATCTACTAACAGTTCCAGTAGATTATCCACATCTTTATGCACAGCCTTTCCGCCCAGCAATTCCTCCAGGTTGCGGTTGATTTCGTCCTGTTGTGCCTGGAAATACCGTTTCAGTGCCCTTTGTAGGTTACCTTCTTGGCTTCTTGCTGCTTTATCGAACATCCACCAGATAGCGGTTTTCTGCTCGGGCGTCAGTCCCCTGGTCATTTTCTCTTTGAGCTTACCTTTGGCCTGTTTGACTGGCGTGGGCACCGACCCAATAGGCACATAAATGACATTGCCGCCTTCTTCCAGGCGACCAAAGCCGTTGTGCTCGCGCCATTCATTCACGGTAAGAGCTCCCTGCTTAAGGCCGTCATTGGCTTGCTGTAGGCGAAATTCTTTGTTTGCTGGCACCGGGTCCTCAAACTCAAAAATCAACTTATCGTCGAATTGGGGCACCAAGAAAACCTGTATATGCTCCTGGATGAGGTCCAGGCATGGTTTTAAGACGTTGGCAGCATAGATGTAATAAGCCGCGTCAATAGTGGCCCTGTTCGAGTTTTCAATTACCCCCATCAGCTCGGGAGGAACCATGAAATGCTGCATAGCCACATCTCGGATGTAGCGCCTGGACTCCACGAAGTCCATTTCCTTCTGACCCTTGCCCAGCTCGTGGATTTTGGCTTGCCAGGGCAGAATAGCCGGTTTGTGGGCATTCCAGTATCCAGCATATCGCTCCATCCATTCCTCCTTGATGCGCTCGGCCTGCTCCTTCTGGATGTTGGGTGCCTCAAAAACCACTGGTGGAGTGGCATTATTCCAGAAAAACCGTTTCGCCCATTTCGCCATATACTCGTCGGTCTCGACCTCGTCCCCAATACCCTCTGCCGATCCCAGGCCACGACTATATGGGTTCACTGGGTCCGGTTCGACCAGCATAATGATATCCTCCGCTGCGATCAGGATCTGGCTGCCGTTCTGGAAATCAACCCGGTAATACTCCTTGTTCAACGAGGGTGTTTCAATCACCCAGTGAGGAGGAAGGGGCCATAATTCTGTTGGGCTCCCCAGGCCGTTCCTTTCCTGCAGCCAAAAGGCTTCACCACGCAAGCTCAAATAAACCTGTGTAAGATACATCAAGGCGTTTCCGGTCATTCGAGGATTGGGCCTTTCCAGCAGACTAATCAAAGGGTGGTCCTGTAACTCGACTTTTTCTTTACCCCGCTCCACATAAAGATGCCACTGGGCCGCCGCTACGTCCTTAGCAATCTTATAGACCGGCCTTAAGCGTGGGTTTTTCCCATACATCTCCAGCCACTGTTTGGAGTTGCGCTTGGGTGGCTCGCCCCACCGGGCCTGGATGGCCTCCCAGACCTGCGATAAGAACGTTCCTGGAGCCTTGCTACCCATCATTACCCGAAAACCCGCTCCAACCAGCCCGAGGCCAGCACGGAGGGATTGTATTCTATCTTTCACCCCATAAGCAACACCCACTTTAGAAAATCTCATATTGTGGCCCGGCCGCCACCTGTTGAGCGGCATAGGCCGTTACGTCCACCTGGTCATCGTGCTCACCATTCGGAAAGGCAAGCAACTCGCTCTCATAATCATCCAGCCATGGCGCACCCTCCAGGAAGTAAATCATTCCTGCTTCCATCCTAGCCGCAGCTGGCAATGCCCTGGTCACCTTATCGCTGTCAGCTTTCAGTTCCCGGATTGGGAGGCCTTCCCGAAGTAACATCTGATACAGGGTAAGGCCCATGTTCTTTGTCTCCACCGCTTGGAAGGAGGGAGAGTGCCGTCGATATCCGTCCCTAAATAACCGTGGCTGGTCTGGACCTTCCAACCGCTCCCGAATAAGGTCCAGAAGCAACAGCTCCCGATCTGGTGTAACCGCCCATGTGCCAAGGACAAAATAGTCTGCCGTTGTCTTGGTGGACCCTGCTGGGTCGCAGGTCTGAAACACCCAGCAGTCTTTTTTTGGGACCCGCTTGTCTCCCTCTGGGCGGTGTAGGGTATACCATTCAGCATCAACCCGGAAGTAGCGGAAGTTTGACCGTTTGAATAGTCCGCCTTCCGCTGGCATCGGCCGCTGCTGGTAAAGCGCTGCCCAAACATAACTACCAACAGCCTTCTTGGTTTCCTTCGCCCATGCTGCGTCGTACCCGTATTCTGGCCACAGCGGTTCCCCTGGCTGGCGGCCAAGTGGGTCGTTTTTTTCTGCCACAGCAGGGAGACGAAGGACATCCCACTGCTCGCCGCCGTTTTTGGCTTCTTTCAATAGTCGTCCGGCCAAGTCATCCTCGTGCCATCTGGTCAAAACCAGGATGATCGCACCGCCAGGTGCTAAACGCGTCCGCAGAACGGTGCGGTACCAGTTCCACACCGCGTCCCGGTAAGTCTTAGAATTGGCTTCCTCCCAGTTCTTTATCGGGTCGTCAACGATTGCCACATGGGCGCCGCGGCCTGTGATAGGGCCTCCAATACCAGCCGCCGTCAGGCCACCTCTGTGACCCTTGATTTCCCATCGCCCGACGGCCGAACTACGAGGCGAAATCTCCAGCCCCCACAACACAGGGCCCCAGCATTCAAATGTGTCTCGCGCAATCCGGCTAAAATCGAAGGTTAAATCTGCGCCATAGGACGTCAAAATTACCTCTTTGTCTGGGTTCCTGCCGAGATACCAGGCGGGGAACTTTTTAGAGACTACTTCTGATTTTCCGTGGCGGGGCGGCATCTCCACGATAAGCCGCTTGATTTCGCCACGCTCGACTGCTTCCAGTTTCGCACACAAAAGATTTAGATGAGCCGCTGGCTTCCACTCACCAGCACTTTCATACTCCAGGAAAAAGGAGAGACTTTCCTTGGCGTCAGCTTCCCATATCGCGACTAACTCCTTTTCGGTAAAGCCTTCTAGCGATCTCTCTGGCTTCAGGGTCCTCGAGGATGCGCCGGGCAAGATCGTTCTCATATCGCTGCGTCACCTGCCCTTGCACCTCCTGCTTCACGTTCTCGGTGGGTTCGCCCCGGGCCAGGCGCTCCACCTTAACAGCAATGTCAAACCACTTGACAATGTCGGAAGGAGAAAGTTCGTCCGGTTCCAATGTCTTGAGCCGTTCCACCACTTTCTGCTGAAACAGCATGGCTTCTTTGATGTGGCGTTCTGCCATCTCGACCCTGGCTTTTTCCTGCGCTTCTCGGGCTCTGCGGTCAAGCTCTGCGTCCCAGGCCGCCGCCCTTGCCACCCATGACCACTTTTCACTCCAGCGCTTCATCAATGTCAGGGATTTGGACAACTGTTGGGCGACTTTTTGTAAACTACGGGCGGCTCCCATATCTCGATATACGGCAAAAGCCTGGAAGGCCTGGCGGCTTTCTCCTTTCTGACGTTCCCACGGTTCGGGGCTATGGTCACGCGGCCGGGTCATGGAGCAGCACCGCCTTCTGACCGGTCAGTTCCTCCCAGCGCTGAACAATGACGTCGCAATATTTCTCGTCCAGTTCCATCATGTAGCAGGTCCGACCTGTTTTCTCTGCTGCAATCAGGGTGGTGCCCGAGCCACCAAAAAAGTCAACGACTATCTGGCCGTATTTAGAGGAGTTCTTTATTGCTCGTTCAACCAGTGCGACCGGCTTCTGTGTGGGATGTACATATTTAACTTCCCGACTGAAATCCCAAATCGTAGTTAGAGCAGGATCGTCAATCTCAATGTTGGTGACCGCCGGCACCTCGGCAAAATAGGTTTTCTCCCCGTCAAAAAACTTGAGCACTAGGCCGTCTTTGGTCTTTTCAACCTGGAATGACGGGTCATTTTCATTCCAAACCGTGGTCTGGCGGCGATTGCCGTAAAAGTTAATAGGCTTCCCGGCCTTGCCCGCGTATAAAATTGGCTCATGGCGCCACTTGTAATTTGCAAACCCAAATGATGATACCGTTTTAACCCAAATAATCTGCGCCCGAACTTCCAGGCCTGCCTTATTCATGGCCTGTTCAAAGGCAATATGTTCCCTGGATGCATAGCAAACATAGAAGGCAGCCCGATCGCTGGTAACCAGTGCATAATTTGCAAAAGCCCGCTCCAACAGCTCCCTAAATTGCTCCGGAGATAAGCTATCATTCTTGATGCCTTTACCTTTGCTGTCTTTATAAGCCACGTTATAGGGAGGGTCAGTGAACACCATATCAGCGACGCCCCCCCCCATGAGTTTTTTAACGTCCTCAAAAGACGTGGCGTCACCGCACATTAACCGATGCTGACCCAGGGCATATATCATACCTTTTTTGGTCACCGGTTCCACTATTGCCTCGGCCGCTGCGTCAGCGTCAAATTCATCAGGATCCGCTTTTTTCTCAACGTGGAACTGAGTCATTAGGTCCTCAATTTCGGCTTCGGTAAAACCGGTTAGCTCGATGTCAAAGACCCCAGTATCCAGTTCCTCCAAGAGGTCCTTCAATTTCTCGTTATCCCAATCACCCGAGATTTTGTTAAGGGCGATGTTCAGGGCCCGCTCCCGCTGGTCGTCCAGGTTAACGACAGAGACCTGGACCTCCTTCGCCCCCTGGGCCAGCAAGATTTTCAATCGCTGGTGGCCACCCACAAGGTTCCCGGTTCGCTCATTCCAGACCAAGGGCTCAACTAAACCGAATTCCTCGATGGACCGGCGCAGCTTCTCATACTCTGGATCGCCTGGTTTAAGGTCTTTCCTCGGGTTGTAGGGAGCCGGGTTGATCAACTCCACAGGCACAGTCCTTATTTCCATCCCCGAACACCTCCTCCCGAGCAGTAGATGCAGCAGCAATTTCCCCTTCACTTTTATGTTTCAGCTGTATGGCACGACGTTTTGATATTTTGACTTTTGCCCGCTTTACATAGCTTTGAACCGTTGCACGCTTAACGCCCATCATTTTGGCGACCTCCCCATAGGAAAGGCCTTCACCAACAACCATCAGATATGCCTCCTTTTCCTGGGGGCTTAATATATCTAGTGCCGCGAGTATTTTCCGACGCACCTGCTCGACGGGTAGTAGTGGAGGAGGGGGAGGGGATGAAAACCAGACCAGTACCTTCTGTGGGTCCACCGGAATAGTCCGCCGGTATGGTCCGGTGCTTTGCGGCGGCGGGAATCCAGTAACCATGTACTCGATAGTCCACTGGAGGTCTTGTTCCATCCCGTAGAGTATCTTCAGATCAGCCTCCCGCCCGTTAGCCCTGGCCTGACGGATCAGTTTCCTGACTGTAGCCAAGGACTTACAATATTCGTCCAGCAGGTCACGCATATCCTCGCGCACATTTTCCACCCCCTAATGATCAAGTAAAAAGGCCGACACCACTGGTGCTTTCCACCAGTAGCATCGGCCTCCCGATATACGGGTCAGCCATGCGTTACTTGGCTGTTGTTGTTTTTTCCTTTCTGCTCGCCACCCATCCGTCCTGGACCTCTACCCGAACCAGTTTCCCGTCCTGTATTACGAAAGTAACTTTACCATAGGTGACGACGTCCATTTTCTCCGGCCTGGACTTGGCCTCTGCGACAATTTGTTCACTTACCCGCATGGCTTCACTCCTTCCACTCAGTAATCCAAACCTCTGTCCTTGGCGCCTGTCTGTCCACCCGGAATTCCGGCTGTGGAAGGCGAAGGACCCCGGCATTGTCGTCAGAAATAATTCCGGCTTTCCGCAAGCCGTCTAAAATAAACTTCCCGGCGTAGTTGTCCGGGTCCCGGCGCCTCTGGTCCTTAAAGTAATAAACCAAACGGACCTCGGCCCGCTCAATTTTTGGTATATTGGCCGCTAAAGCCAGCAGCCGCAGATTATTTGTCATTTCTTCAACTGCCCGGTGTCGCACCCTCCAGTGCTTCCGTGACCACTCATTCAAACTCGGCGGCAGTGTAGGTATGCAAATCCAGACGGAAGGGGGAGAAGTGGACTCCACCCGAGCATCCCATTTCACACCCATCACTGTGTATTACCTTCCGTGCCCGTCGGCAGGAACTCCGCCTGGTCGAATATCGTCAGCTGCTCATGTTCCTGCGCGGCTTTATGTAGCTTCTTAAGCGATGGCCGCCACAAACCATGCCGCCGAATTACCCCGATAAAGTCCTCAACATCGTGTCCCTGGATGTACCAGGTTGGGTTCCCATTGGGATCGTCGTCACCGCGACAGCAGTGGGAGAGTTCATGGTCCACCAGCGCGATGCGCTCCTCATTAGTCAGTTGGCTCCAAACATCCCGGTGAATAGTTATCACGAAATCCAGCCCAGTCAAAAAAGCCTGCTGGCCGGTTATCCTTTGGGCTTTGCCCCATGTTTCCCGTTTCTGGGTTGACCAGTTACCGGTCCTGAACAGGTACTTAATCTTGGCCTCCGCTAGGTGGCTATGGATTGTGTTGATCAGGTGCCTGGCCACCTCTTCAACCTCTGGGGCGTCGAAATATTCAGTTGCCATATTTGGTTCCTCCTTTCTGGTCACCAGAGCACCGCCTCGGCTCCCCGAACAGCGGGCGGTACCAGGTGACCTTTCCTGTTTTAATATCCACGCTTAAAATTGGCGGCTTAAATTGCCACTCCATATCACTTAAAGCCTTGCGCTGCTCTCGCGCGTCCTTTTCGGCCGACGTCGGCATCGGCCGCGGCGGGAATGGATCTCTTTTCTTTCTTCCCTTGGTCAACATTCACTACCTCCGCCCATATTACCAGGCGGCCCACGTTAAAATCGTCTCTTGCCTCGCCTCTCCTGGGATAGCCCACTATGACTTTCAAGTTTTTTCTGGCTTCCCGTTCTGCCGCCCGCCGTTTACGTTCCTCTTTGGCCTTGCGCCCCGGCCGCTTATGTTGCGCTGCCATTATCACCGCCTCCTGGGTTCATACTCGATAACCCCAATGGTGCACAGGCCTACCTCGCGCACAACCTGGGCGATGGTCTCAAGCGGAATTCCTTTCACGCAGTCATCCATGGCCTTGTAGAGGAAGGTCAAGGAGGTCTTGGCCCACTTGATGCGTTCCCGTGGCCGATTATGCTTTTCCCAGTTATCAATGACCTCCTCGAGCTTGCCGGCCATAGCCGCCAATATCATGAATTCCTCCCGCTCAGCCCGGTTCATATAATCCTTGCGGACCTCCTGTCTGGTCTGCTTTTGCTTTGGTGGCCTGTTTTTCTTTTCGTTCCGTTTTTGGGTTATAATCTTTTCCAGCTGCTCAAGGCTCGTCGGGCCTTCGAGAGCTATCTCATTCCTGGCTTCTAATATCTCGCGGATAGTTGCCATTCACGATCACCCCCAGGGCCTCATCGAGGGTGTCATATATGGCTGAGGTATGATATAGCAGAAAGTAACTCGCGCGGTTAACCGTGCCCCAGCAGATGATTGGCTTTCCTTGTTCCCAGGCCCGGCGGATTTCAATCGCCGTCCCGATGTAGGCGTGACCCGGGGTATTCATCTCGACCAACAGGATATCGGCCCGGTCCACGTTAGTCAAGTCGGCCTCGACAATCTCCCGCGGGTCATAGGTTGCCGTCAAATCCTTACCCCAGGTAGGGTCAATCACCTCAAAACCCTCCCGTTGTAACGCCTCGGTTGCCCGCCGGCGCCACCTCGTTACAGCTTCAGCTGGTTGTCCGTCTATCGCGCCAGCCAGATAAACCTTTGGCCGCTTGCTCACGTTTGACCACCTCCTGCAGTGCAAAATACCGAAACCGCCCCTGGCCGCCGCGCCATTCCGTGGGGCAAATGACCATACACCCCTCCAGGGCATCGTCGTCTAGGTAAAAAACATCAGGGTTGACGTGCCTCTGTCCACATACCGGGCAAACCTCGATAACTCCGACCATCTTGGTGATCATGGCCCATCCTTCCCAGAAACGACCCACAGGCGGTCATCGCCCAGGCCGAGATATCGTCCACGGTCTTGCCCGATAGTGATAACCTCCAGCATGCGGCGTGTTAGGGTTGCATCCCTGATGGTCTCGTCCCA